>CAMJHP010000001.1 GCA_946405575.1 uncultured Bacteroidales bacterium
GCCACGCCGCCAAAAGCGAAGGCAAGTGAAATCGCTAATGTTAATACTAATCTTTTCATTGTCGTATGTTTTTGATTGTTATTCATTTATTCGTTTCGGTTTGTAGGGCTGTCGTACCACGGCAGCCGCCTTGGGTTTTCCATGTGCAGCTGCCACGATGTGACAGCCCTACAAGACCACGATTATCGCACCACAAATTTCCGCGTCTCGCCTGCAAAGGTAATGAAATACATACCTTGAGGCAATGATGAAACATTAATTTGTTGAGTTTCGGCCGTGATTTGACCTGTCAGCACGGTTTGACCCATCAGGTTGCTGATGCGGTAGGTTTGGGTCGATAGAGACGTTGCTCGCAACGTCTGTACAAACAAAACACCATTGGTAGGATTAGGATAAACCGTAAAGGTTCCTGAGCCTGTCGATGGGCCGTCCTCCTCCACACCATGCACCTCCGAATAAATCGCGTCGCAGTCCTCGTCGCCAAGTTTGAACACCAGTTCGTCCTCAATCCAATAGCAGCGCAGGCCTTCCACGCGCAGACCGTCACCGTTGTCCATCAGCCTTTCGGGGAAGAAACTCGTGAGGTGGCCAATGCCGCTTACGATGTAGCCGCTGAAGAGGTCATCAACATCGCTCACGTGCTGTAACCTGTAGGTTCTGCCTTCATATTCGATTTCTTCCACCGCGTCCACATGCATGTCAAGGGCTCTTGTGCCGACCTTGATTTCCCACGAGTCGCCCACTTCGGCTTCATAGTCATACAGTACGGTAAACTCTTCCAAAGTCTTGTTCCACCAATATAGTTTGCCATCGCGCTCGTAGACATATTCGTGCGTCACCTCGTCGCGCAATCCTTTGTCGTAAAGAGTGTTGATTTTCACAAGGATATGTGTTGGCTCGTCTTGTACAATGGTGTCGCCAGCCTGATACATATACTGATAAGTGATGCTGCCGTCCTCATTCTCGATTTCGTAGTACCATTCGGAACCGACTAAGCCACAATCCTCTTCGAAATTGCCACTTTGCCAACAGTGAGCCCAAGCGGAACGATAAGCCTCTTCACACCCACAAGGCAATATTACTATTTCTTGATACTCCGCTTGTGGGAATGAATATCGGTCACATTGGGCAGGATTTGGGTTATGACAAATCACGGTTAGTCTGCCAGTCGGATTATCAGGACGAAATGCGCCAAAACCAATGCAATTCACAGATTGTCCCAACTCAACCATACTCAAGTTATCACAAAACCCGAAAGCATCATTATAGATGGTGTCCACATTTTGGGGAATAACAATTTCCGACAACTGAGAGCAATTTCTAAAAGCCCAATCTTTGATTTTTGTCAAAGATTCAGGAAAGATTACCGATTGGAGTTCAAAACATCCATAGAACGAATAGGGCTCGATTGTTTCAAGCGACTCGGGCAAATGGACGGACTTAAGATTATTACAATTAGAGAAAGCACGTTCACCTATAGAAAACACAGAATTGGGTATGTAGATGGATTCCAGACTTTCACAAGCAGAGAAAGCCCATTTTCCTATCGAAGTCACAGAATTGGAAATGCTTATCGAATCCAGCCCTGTGCAATGGTAAAAAGCCCTGTCGCCAATGTGAGTTACGGCTTCGGGAATATCAACAAATGTCACTTCCGATAAGTTATAAAACGCCCATTTCTCTATACCTGTAACTGTATATGCAGTTCCCATATATGAGACCGTTTCAGGTATTACAAACGCCCCTTGGTACTGGGCACCATTACTCCATGTCACTTCCACCGTGCTGGTATCTCTGATGATGTAATACAAGTTGCTAACTTCATCGAAAAAGCACACCCCAATCCAATCATTCAATGAGGGAATATCGTTGGCATTGGGAATGCTCTTCCAATACTGTCCATTACCATGGAAATACAGGTGCTTGTCCTGACCCTTGTAGATGTTGCCATCGCAAAGCAAATTGGAATAAGGTTCATGTAACTCCATAACCTCACCTACATCAAAAAAGTTATTGGCATCATGTGGAGAATAGCTCAAAACTGCATGGGTATCATCTATATAACGTAATCTGTAAACGACATCATTATCAGAGACAGCTATTGATTGACCGCTAAAAATGAAGTATCTGTCATCTTGAATATATACCTCGTTGCCACAAATACCCAAAAACGCATAGCCATCAGGACCAAATTCCATATCCCATATAACACCACCAAGTATGTACAACCCTTGCCATGATGAAATATCAAAGATGTTTGTTCGCATAGGGGCAGCTTGATACCCAGAATAGAGCATATAACTGGCGTACAAATCACCCGATGCGTTTACGATTACATCACAAAGCTGATGGGGAAGATAGCTACCATCGTGAGGGGGTGTTTTGTACGTGTAGCTCCAAGTCGCACCACCATCAATGCTCCAAGTATAATCGCCGCCTGAAGACCAACACACAATTATGTCATTGGTTGGCGCAGTAATGCCGCCGAACTCCACCATGCCAGATACCAAGAAATTGGGGATTTCGGTCGTTTGCTGCCATGTGTCACCATTGTCATCGGAATAGAATAGACAAAAATCAAAGTTATCTTCTTGATGCTCTCCGAGAACAAAAATTCTTCCTTCTTCGCTTATAGCGAAACCGTTTTCAAGAAAACGGACATCGGGTTCAGGTTCGGAACTTAGCACGACCTGCCAAGTTTCACCTTCGTCCAAAGAACGGACGATTTCAACATACTCAAAGTAGTCAGAGTAGGCGAAAATGCTTCCGTCTGAACTGACACCTAACAAGGAGCCTTCAACATTGATAGGCTTCCAAATGTTCTGCGCCCCAAGGATGCTCATGCACCCGAGGCAAATCACTAAAGTTAATGCTAATCTTTTCATTGTCGTATGTTTTTGATTGTTATCTTTTACCACGATTAACGCACCACAAATTTCCGCGTCTCGCCTGCAAAGGTAATGAAATACATACCTTGAGGCAATGATGAAACATTAATTTGTTGAGTTTCGGCCGTGATTTGACCTGTCAGCACGGTTTGACCCATCAGGTTGCTGATGCGGTAGGTTTGGGTCGATAGAGACGTTGCTCGCAACGTCTGTACAAACAAAACACCATTGGTAGGATTAGGATAAACCGTAAAGGTTCCTGAGCCTGTCGAAGGGCCGTCCTCCTCAATGCCATGCAGGTCGCTAATGACTGCGTCGCAGTCCTCGTCGCCGGGTTTAAAGACTAATTCGTCCTCAATCCAATAGCAACGCAGGCCTTCCACACGGATGCCGTCTCGGTTGTTCATCAATCTTTCGGGGAAGAAACTGGTGAGGTGACCGATGCCACACACGATGTCGCCGCTGAAGTAGTCGTCCACATCGCTGACACGCAGCATCCGATAGGTTTTGCCTTCGTATTCGATTTCTTCCACCGCGTCAACATGCATGATGAGGCTTTCCGTACCGACTTTAATCGTCCAACTGTCGCCTTCTTCGGCCCCAAAGTCATACAGCACGGTAAACTCCTCCAAGGTCTTGTTCCACCAATACACCTTGCCGTCGCGTACATAGACATACTCGCGCGTCACCTCATCACTTAACCCCTTATCGTAAAGCGTGTTGATTTTCACAAGGATATGCGTCTGCTCATCGTTGATGATGGTGTCGCCCGCCTGATACATGTATTGGTAGGTGATGCTGCCGTTCTCGTTCTCGATTTCGTAGTACCATTCCGAAGGGAAAGCAATCACATTGGGAATGTCGTCGGCATTAGGGATGCTTTTCCAGTATTGTTGATTACCTTGGAAATACAAGTGATTGTCTGGGCTTTTTGTGACAAAACCATCTTCACCACCGGGAGCCATTGTCCATAGAGGAAGATTTTCAACCGTGTTGTAAAAATGCTCGCCATGGTCTAATGAATAGGCCAAAACCGCAGTGTTATATGTGGTCATAGCAGTCTTGTATACAATGCCATTCTCGGCAATGCCAACACTATTGGCCCAAAAGGCATAAAAGCCTGATGTATGCTCAAAGTCCAAAAACTCGCCTCCGTAATATGCGCCACAAACCACATTGCCTTCAGGGTCAAACTCCATATCTTTGATACCAACACCCTCAAAAGCAACAAGTTCCCAATTGCGCATATCAGAAAGGGTGGAATGGTAAACGCCCATGTTTGATCCAGAGTAATACCAAATGCTGAGGTACACATCGCCGTTTTCGTTGACGAGAACATCACTGATTTCTTGGTAGTCTTCTATGAAAGCGAAGCGTGTCGAATCCCATGTGGCACCGCCGTCAAGCGTCCAAGTAATGAAAGGAGATGACCATCCAACAAGTGTGTCGTTAGAAGGTGAATACATGCTCATGTCCTGAAAATAGCTGAATCCCGTGCCTTCATTAATGGGTGCTGTCTGCTGCCAAGTGTCGCCGTTATCGTCGGAATAGTTGACAATGCGACCTTGTACCAGGAACATTCTGCCTTTGTTTCCGATGGCGAGATTTCCTCCAAAACCTCCGGTAAACACGGTTTCCCAAGTTTCGCCTTCATCGCGCGAGCGTTGCAGGGTGCCGGGAATACCGGGGTCAGTGCCGAACAGGTCGCCTTGGGCATTCACACCCACAAGAGAGCCAGGAACACTGAGGAGTTTCCAAATATTATGCACCCCATTGCCGCCGTTTGAAAGGCCTCCGGCAATAAAGAAGAAATAACCGCTTCCTTCGCCTTCGGAACTGCGACAATAGGCATGTGTCACGACTTGCTCTTCAGGGAAATTGACCAAAGTGACCGCAACCTCAAGAAAGCCACCCGCCGGGATTTCATAAGGCAGGCTGTGCGAAGGCACCATTTCAAGATAGTTGGTGCCGTATTCGCGAATCTCATAAACCGTGATGCTTTGCAGGGCATTGGTGTTTTGCAGGTAGAAGGATTGCGTCAAAGGGGTGTTTTCATCGAAAGTAATTCCTTGCATAGGTATATATTGCAGGCCTTCGTCCCAAGCTTCCTCGTTCACCCTAACGATGACTTGCTTATTACCAATCGAGGTTGTAATGTTGATATAAATGGTTTGATAGCCTTTAAAACCAATGGCATTCAATTCCACTTCTATCTCTGTAGATTGATTGGGCTGCAAAGTTTGGGGAAAAGTTGCGTAGACTATCAGCATATTGTTGTCGGGCTGAATATCAATGTCTGAAATTGTGACAGGATGATCTGTCTGATTAATAAGGTGGATGGTTTGAGATTCATAGTACGACTCAAAGGTCAGCGTTGTTGGCGAAATTACCAAATCGCCTTGCTGCGAAGGATTGACAATATAGCACTCATTGTAGCCCGGAGTGGTATTTTGCCAAATCAAGTCACCATCCTCATAATAGCAAAGGAGGTCGGTCGAGCCTCCCATCAAGAAAAGCGAACCTGAATCGACTATCCCATAGAGGCTTCCTATACCTTCAATCCATACTTCCTGTTCACCCCATGGATATTCCAACACAATTTGTTGTCTCGGCTCGCCATTAACGAGGATCTCATTGGTTTCGATGACAAACATCCAGTTGGGGTAAAACCCATTGCCGCTCATAATAATGGTATCTCCAACTTCCATTGAAAAATCATAGAGAATCTCATCGTAAGCAGAGCCGTCTCTGCGATAGAGAACTTGCCTGTCTTCGGTTTCTCTGATAACGCCACAAACGCTCCAACCTGTAAGGTCTTCGTTCCTCGTGGTGTACATCACTTTGTACGACACACCGTCCACCAGTGTATCACCCTCGATTTTATAGATGTCGGTGTGTTTGTGCTGTGGCTCTGGCGGATTCCAAGGATAGGAAAACAGCACATTCCATTGTTTTCCCTCCTCGACGATAGGATGATAATCTTGTGCTTTCATTGTCATCCCGCCCATCATCATCAGGGCAATCAATGTGATAAAACTAAAGCTTTTCATAGGTCTAATTATTTGATTGTTAATTATTTGATTTCGTTTTTTTAACTACGGATTTTACGGATTATACAAATTCCATTTTGATGAATATTTCCGTCAAATCCGTGTAATCCGTAGTTTCTCATACAGCATTCACGATTTCCTCAAAGGTGCGGTTATCATCCCCGAGGTCCATCTTCATTTGTTTTATGCGGGTTTTACGTTTGTAGTATGAGTCAGTCTGGGTGTCCAACAGAATGGAAATCACTTGGTTGGAGAAGCCGTTCTTAGAAAGGCAGCAGATGCGCACATCCCACTTGCTGAGTTTTGGGTAGAGTTGCAACAGCCGCTGCGAGAAGCCGTCGAAGACCAAGTCCGTTAGGCTGATGAAGTCGTTCCAGTCGTTGTCGGTCAGCTCGAAGTTGAGCGAGTCGTTGTTCACTTCTTCCGTGAGGGCTTGCGCGGTGGTCATAATCTTGTTTCGCGTCATGATTTTCTGGATTGCTATCAAATCCTTCGATGGAAGTGACTGTTGGCTGCGGCGCAACTCATCGTTGGTGCGGATAAGGTTCTCCATGTCGCTCACCAGCTCGTGGATGCGGTTCTGGTCGCGCTCCACCTGCCGCCCAAAGTGCTCCATCTCCAACTTGTGGTCGCTGATTTTCTTCCTCACAATCAGGAGGATGACGAGTATGGCAATCACCGCCAAGGCGATAATCAAATAGAGTTTCAGGTCGCGGGTACGGTGCAGGCTTTCCAATTCGCTCTGCTGGGCTTTCAACTCATATTCCGACTTGATTCTTTGGATGGTCTCACTGGAGTGTTCCGCGTCGGCTTGCACTAGGTTATCAGAAAAAAGCGTGTGGTATTTCACCGCCTGCTGGTAGTTGCCTTCGCTGTAGGCGATGGCATAGAGCGTTTGATATACCGACATTTTCAGTCCGACGCGCTCGCTGCGGAGGGCTTGGTTCAAGTATGACTTTGCCTTCTCGTTGTCGCGCGAGTAATAATAAAGGATGCCCAAAGTCATATGGGCGATGTCGGTGTCATTGTCACTGAGGCCGATTTCCAAGGCTTGGTTGACGCTCTCGATGCCTTTGGCGAAGTTGCCCGTCTCCATGTAGTAGTCGCGACCCATCTCGAGATAGAGGTCAGCGAGCATGGCTTGGTCGTTGATGAAGGTGGCGACGCGGAAGGCCGAGTCGTAGTATTGCTTGGCTTGGGTGTATTGCTCCTGCGCCCGCACCGCCCGACCGCTGTTGCGGTAGGCATTCATCATACCCGACGAGTCGGCAACCTGCTTGAAGCAGTTCAATGCCTGCTGGTGTTGCTTGAAGGCATCGTCGAAAAGTCCGTGTTTGAGGTACATCGCGCCGAGGTTGTCGCAGAGTTGGCCTTCCAACTGGATGGTTTCATCGGTTTTATTGGAACACTGAATGAGTGCCAGCCCTTGCAGGAACTTCTCGGCGGCCTCTTCAGAGCGGCGTTGCTCGCGCAGTTGCGCACCTTCATTATAGAGTGCTTGGGCTTGTTGCAGTCGCTTGGTTGGGCTGTCGCAAGCGGCCATCGTAAGGACTACCGCGATTATGCCGAGTGTTTTTAAGGTCGTATTCATAGGTTTTCCACTTTTATATTCTGTCTCTTCGTCCGCTTCGCGTCATTGACTCCGTCGAATCTTCGATTTGCGAGGAGGAACGACGAAGCAATCTATTTCGTTTCACTCGTTCAATTCGCCGACAAAAAAAACGGCGAATTTTGCGAATTAAGCGAATGGACTGCTTTGTTCCACGCAGTGACGCAAAGCGTGTCCGATTCTCTGACACAAAAATATACAGAAAAAACGCTTGTCAAGAGGCAAAGGGGGCGCAACAGGGCGATGTCCCTACTTTTTTGGGATGTCCTTATCAAATCATTCTGTAAATCAATAAAATAATAACTGACCACAAAAACCAATGTCCTTACTTTTTTAGGTAGTCTTCGAGTAAAAACAAGGTAAAACAAAGAAAAAATCTCGCCATAAGCAGAGGTTTTTTCACTATCTAATAATCTTAATCGGAGTCTTTCATCCTTGAACGACTTCCTTTTTCTTTTTGCTGTCATAGCGGACTGATCCACTATCTCCTGACTTCGGGAGACACCTGAATTTACATTCTATCGGATATAAAACAATGTGTTTTTCATAATTTTATATCATATCGGATATAATTTCAATAATTATTACTGTTTTTGCATCCGAAAGGATATAAAAAATGAAGAAAACGCCATTGACAGAGACCGTAAAACGGTTAAGGAAAGAGTTCGGGCTGACGCAAGAAGCATTAGCACTCAAGTCTGGGGTCGGGCTTAACTTCGTCCGCGAGTTGGAGCAAGGCAAACCCACCGTCAGGCTCGACAAAGTGAACCAAGTGCTCAACCTTTTCAACTACGAAATGACACCGTCGCCAAAACAGTATCAACAATGAGGAAAGCATTAATCTACTTCAAGAAAGACTTGGCCGGAGTACTGACTGAAATCGAGGACGGCTATTCATTCCAATACGAAGGCAATTACCTTGCTATGCCAAATGCAGAGCCTATCAGCCTGACTATGCCATTATCATCTTTGCCATACAAAAGCAAGGTGCTGTTCCCCTTCTTCGACGGACTTATCCCAGAAGGCTGGTTGTTGGATGTCGCCATCCGCAATACCAATATTAGCATTCTCGACCGAATGTCGCTATTGTTCTTATGCTGCAAAGATTGTATCGGAGCAGTGAGTGTCGTGTCTTTAAACGAGGAAAACTATGAGTAAATGCTTGTATTGTTATAAGGAACTTGGGCCAGAAGAGCATAATTTCCATGCCTCTTGCGCAAGGAAATTCTTTGGAACGACCGAGGCACCCGTCATGGAATACACACGAGCCGACATAGACCGATTGGCGGAGAAAATCATCCAATCGCAAACGACGCTCACCGATGTGCAGCCCAAACTATCCCTCCATCTCCAACAATATGAAGGTTCGCGACACTTAACCATCGTGGGGTTATGGGGCTATTGTATCTTCAAACCTCAGACCAATGATTACCTTCAATTGCCAGAAAACGAAGACCTTACTATGCATTTAGCCGAAATCGCAAAATCAAGACGGCGCAACACTGCCTGATACGTTTGGCCGACCACTCCCTTGGCTACCTCACCAAGCGCAAGGACCGAGACACAAAAGGCAACAAACTTGCCATGGAGGATTTTTGCCAACTCACCGAGCGCCAAACCGAATACAAATACCGCAGTTCGCATAAGCAAATCGCCAAAGCCATTGCCAAGTATTCCTCAACACCACAATTGGATTTGGTCAACTACTACGAGTTGCTGCTATTCTGCTGGTTGACAGGCAACAACGATATGCATTTGAAGAATTTTTCCTTGCTCAGTAATGGATATGGAGGTTATGGTCTCTCTCCTGCCTACGACCTTTTGAATGTGGCCATAGCAAAGCCGAAAGACACAGAAGAACTCGCCTTGACCTTAAACGGCAAGAAAAAACGTATCACACTGAAAGACTTCAAGATAGCAGCTTCCCAAGCTAACATTCCCGAAAAAGTCATTGATGGAATGGTTGCGCATTTTAGGGAATCAAAGAGTAAAACGCGAAAGGTGCCGTGGGAATCTCCTCGGCACCTTTCAATCTATCTAACAATCTCAATTGGAGTCATTTAGAAATACAGGTCTCTCTCGCCTTTCTTGATGCGCTCGATGCGGCTCTTCAGCTCGTCCAAGAACTTCGGGTCGACATTCTTGAAGTTGTTCTCGATGCACTTCCAGCCCTTCGCAGCGACTTCAGGCGTGGCATAGTCCACCAAATATTCGCTGAGGGTGAGGATGGCATTCGGGGTACAATAACGCTTGATGAAGCCCGGTACACTGAATTCCATAAAGTGCTCACCCGTACGACCCAGACGGTAGCAGGCCGTGCAGAAGCTCGGGATGAAGTCGTGATCGAGGAGCTTGTCGATGATGTCGCCCAACGAGCGGTCGTCGCCAATCTTAAACTGCTCGCGGTGCAAGTTCTGGTCCTCCTGCTTGTCGCTGTTCTTCTCTTCTTCCTCGTGGTGGTATTTGTAATCGCCAATCTGAAGGTTGGTGCCACCGTCAATTTGCGAAATGCCGTATTCTATGGCCTTGGCGCGGAAGGCGGCATCCTCACGGGCGGTCAGGATCATGCCCGTGTAAGGCACGGCCAGACGGAAGATGGCGATGATCTTCTCGAAGGTGTCGTCATCCACGAAATACTTCTTGTCGATGTTCAAGCCTGAAGCGTCCTTGATGCGCGGGAACGAGATGGTGTGCGGACCCACGTTGAAGCAAGCCTCCAGGTGGTTGGTGTGACGAATCATGGCCAGCACCTCATAACGCCAGTCGTACAAGCCGAAGAGGATACCGAGACCGTTGTCGTCGATGCCGGCCTGCTGGGCGCGGTCCATCGAGGTGAGGCGGTAGTTGTAATCGCCCTTCTTGGTATTAATGGGGTGGTATTCGTTGTAGATCTCAGGGCAATAGGTCTCCTGGAAGATCTGGTAGGTGCCGATGCCCGCCTCTTTCACGATGCGGAAGCCTTCCACATCCAAAGGAGCGGCGTTGATGTTGACGCGGCGGATGCTACCCTTGCCTTTCTTGGTGGCGTAGGTCACCTTCACGGTGTGGGCGATGTACTCCGGTGAGTATTTCGGCGACTCGCCGTAGACGAGGATAAGGCGCTTCTGGCCGTCGTCTTCGAGAGCTTCCACGTTGCGGATGAGTTCTTCATCGGTCAGCGTGGTGCGGATCTGTTCCTTGTTGGAGGAGCGGAAGCCGCAATACACGCAGTTGTTGACGCAATAGTTGCCCACATACAGCGGGGCAAACAGCACGATACGGTTACCATAGATGCGGCGTTTCAGTTCGCGGGCGCCTTCCTTGATTTCCTCCACCAATGCGGGGTCGGTGGTGTTGACAAGGACGGCGGTCTCCTCCATCGTCAGGCGGTTCTTGTCCAACGACTTCTGGATGATTTCGTGCACACGTTCAGGGGTGCTCTTGGTGTTGTTGATGTAGTCCCAAATCTCTTCCGAGGAGATAAACGGGCGGTTGGGCTCGTCGGGGATGCGACATTTTTCGGGATGGAATTGCATATCAGTTTTTAGTTTTAAGTTGTTCAGTTGTTCAGTTTTGACTTCGGGACGCGGGACTTCGAGACGCTTTGTCGTCACGTAGTCTCGCAGTCACGTAGTCTCGTGTCCTTTCAGCAGCGCCGACTTCACCTCGATGCCTTCGATGCGACCCAACTGGCCTGTGAGGGAACCAATCTCATCGGTGGTGCCTTCGAAAATGACGGAAATAATGCTGTAATTACCACGGGGAAAGCCTTGGCGGCAGATGATGATGCCTGCGTGACGGGATAGCACCGCGTTGACTTGTGGCGCGGCTTCACGGTTTCCCACATAAATAAGGACTGAGCCTATTCTCCTTTCCATTTGAATGTCCTCCGGATCAGATGATTATGATTCCCGCAACGGCCTTGATGTCAACGCATTGTCTTCATCTCAGCGATGGTGCGGCTTGTTTTGCGGCTGCAAAATTACACTTTTTTGAACAAATGGTTCAAAATGTTTTAAAATAATAATCGGAATTTTTGCTTGTTGGCAGAGGTTGCATTGCATTTCACCCCTGCCTATTCGTCCGTCGTTCCTACGAGACTGGGTCAATATTCTATTTTATCTTGTTTTGCCTCCCAGGCGCGGAAGGTCTTGATGGCCTCATCGCGCAGCAAGGGAATGAAAGGTACGGAACGCTCGGTTATGTGCTGCTCCAACTCCTTGTAAATGAAGTCGTCGGCGAAGTCGATGGCGGCGGCATCCTTTTTCGTGTTGCCATAATAGATCCGCTTGATATGTGCCCAATAGATAGCACCGAGGCACATGGGGCAAGGCTCGCAGGAGGTGTAGATGACGCAATCTGAGAGGTCGAAGGTGCCTAACTTGCGGCAGGCCTGTCGGATGGTGTTCACTTCGGCATGGGCTGTGGGGTCGTTGTCGCGGGTCACGCTGTTTGCGCTGCCGGCAACGATTTCTCCGTCCTTCACGATGACGGCCCCAAAGGGACCGCCACCGTTTTTCACGCTCTCGTCGGCGAGGCGGATGGCCTCGCGCATATATTCTTTATCTTGTTCTGTGATGTTCATGGCTGTGTGTTTTGTGCAGGGACTGACATCGCCTGCTTGGTCTGTCGTCCCTATGGGACTCCTTATTTTCTATAACGGGCTTCAAGTTCTGCGCGATATTTGTCGGCAATCTCCTTGGCCAAAGCTACTCCATCGCCTTGAGGCTCGGCGCTGAATGTGCCAAGGCGTTCACGCCACCACCGGCCTTCGTATTTGCAGATACGTTCGTGGTAGGCCTTCTCGTCAAAGGGTTGATTAGCATCAATGGCAGTATCCACGTCTTTGAAGAACTCCTTCCAACGGTAGGCATAGTAGGTCGCAGTGAGACCTGCCCAGGCGCGGCTAGCGTATTCGTTCAGCAAGGCATCTTCTTCGCCCCAAGTGGTGATGATATTACGAGCGTTACTCTCAAAGTAGTCCTTGTCTTCTTCGGTGGTGCCGATAGCTCTAGCATCGCGAATCCAACGACCCACAAGGAAGGCACTCTCCGTGGCCAAAATGGCATCGTTATCGTCAAGGATGGAGATCATAGTCTGCTCAATCTGATGTAGTGTCTCATAGTCGCCTTCGCGGTAGGCCTTTACATATTCGGCATAAAGGTCACTGAAGTAATTGCCCAGCAACTGCCTCGTCATGTTGACGGCATCAAAATGACGCGTACGCGTGTTGCAGTCGGCAGCCAACAGCTCATCCAAGGCATCCAACAGGGTGATGTTGTTATACTTATAGGTCGGTGCGATGTAATATTGGCGGTATTCGTTGATGTCACCCATGGTCGGCCTTTGGTTGATGCGAACGGTCTGACCCGGCGAAGACACCTTATTATAAACACTGTCGGCCAGCAAAGTCCAAGCGGCCCTCATATTCGGGTCTTCCTTGCCAGCACGTTGGTCGGCAAGACGCAGCACCCAAGCATCCACATCCTTGGTGAGCGGGTTATCCCAAGCCTTCTCAAAGACGTATTCATACATGAAGGGATTGCAGTCGAAGCCCTCAAGTGTCGAGCCAATGCCGACGAAGTTATCCCCACCTTTTTCGAAAGCGCGCTCTATCCTTACATTCACCGTGTCGAGGTTACCCGCCAGCATGGAGTTGCCACCGAAGTTGCCGAGATAGCACCAGATGTATGGCACACCATAATAGGAATTCGTTCTTTCCCACACAGGTTGTCTCTCGCAGTAGTAATCGAGCATGATGTGTCTGTCTTTCGGCATGGAGGTGATGTAGGCCTCGATGCGGTTGTCGACTTCCCAGTATTGACGCTCGTTCCAGAACAGCCAAGCCATCTCAAGCCATTTGGCATCAGGGTCTGCGGCTTCGAGCGATTCATAGACCTGACGGCTCACGCGAGCGAGGTATTCAGGCTCCCAGCTCGGCGGGATGAGCTCGTTGAAGATGTCGATGCCGTAGATATGGTCAGAGCCGTAGAACTCGGTCTGTTTGTCGATGAATTTTTTCTGGATTTCGGTATACAATGGGTCAAGCGGATCGAGGAACTTGCACCAGCAGATGCTGTCGAAGCCAGCCCAATCGCCCAAAGAGGCCAATGGTGCCTCAGGATAAAGTCTTGTAATGCAAGGCGGCACATGACCTGCAAAGCCAGGCAGCACTGGCTTCATATTCAATTCACGCTCGCGGGCCACAATCTGCTTTTGCAGTTCCTTTTGGTTTTCAAGCCACGACATAGGCAATGGTCCACCCCACCGGTCGATGTTCTGCATTCTGTGCCAAGGCAGATGCGCCGGCCCCGTGAAGTAACTGCGGATTTCTTCGTCGGTGAGGCCGAGTTCGCTCCACACCTCATACCACACGCTCTCTTGTCCCGTGATGGCCAAAGGCAGGTTGATGCCATTGAGTGCCATCCAGTCGATAAAATGCTCCCACTGCGACCAGTCCCACCAAGGCAAAGTGTAACCGAAAGTGCAGTAATTGAGGAAGAAACGGTCGGGCACGCGGGCACTCAGGCTGACCTTTGCGGGCACATTAGGCATCGTAGTGGGAATCTGCAAAGGTTCCTCTTTGAACCACGAGTACTGCGCCATACAGTAGTATTTCAGATAATGGTTCAAGCCGACAGCCATGCTATTGGCGTTGTTGCCGCGAATGACGAGTTTCTTTCCCTTCATTTCGATTTCGAAACGGTCGATACTGTCGTTTGTAAGTCGTTGAAGGATAATGTTACTAGAGTATTCAGGCACAACGCGGTTTACCAGTCCACGCATAGCGATGACTTCCGAATCGGTTTCAGCCTTCTTTGTGCAGGAAAAACACAGCACGAGGCTCAACAGCGTAATGAGGTAAAGCTTTTTCATCGAATCAAAGTTTTGTTTGGGCAAAAATAGTGTTTTTTCTTCAATTCCGATTTTTCAACAAATATTTCCTATTTTTGCACCTATGTCAAAGAACAAGTTTTATGTCGTTTGGAAAGGCCGTAATCCTGGCGTTTACAGCCGTTGGGACGACTGCAAAAAGGAGATAGAGGGTTTTGCTGGAGCACTGTACAAGGGCTTCCCAGACAAGGCTAGTGCCGATGCTGCCTTTGAGAAAGGCTTCACGGGCTTCGACAAGAAAACTACAACGCCACAGCTCGATTTGACAAATGTTACGGAAAAACCCGTCAGTCCAACTATTGCCGTGGATGCCGCCTGTTCGGGCAATCCGGGTAAAATGGAATATCAAGGGGTGTTTGTGGATTTCGGTACGCAACCTGCCACCACCGTGCTACTATTCAAGAGCCCTGTCTTCGAAAATGGCACCAACAACATCGGTGAGTTTTTAGCCATAGTGCATGCCTTGGCGTGGATGAAGAAGAAGCACGTCCAATATCCCATTTACAGTGACTCGGTCAATGCCCAGAAATGGATTCGCGAGAAAAAATGCAAAACAAAACTACAGCCCAACGCCAAAAACGAGTTCTTATTCGAGCTCATCGCCCGTGCTGAGAAATGGCTGAATGAAAATACCATCGATGTGCCAATCTTGAAGTGGAAAACGGATATTTGGGGAGAAATACCCGCTGATTTTGGCAGAAAATGATTCCGTCTTATAGAATGAACCCCTATCCTACTTATTGTTTATTTTACCTTCAGAAAAAAGAGATGAACAATTCAGCAAGCTCAATCAAAAATACTGTTATTGGCTCTGTTTATTACTCTGTTCAATAAAACAATAAAATCAATACCTTATTTTTCGCACTCGCCTCTCCTTTGATTTCTAGAAAGCATTGCACCACAGGAAAGTAAGAAGAACAAGTTGACAGCAAAAGACTACTGAGGACGAAAACTCAACAGCGAGCGAACTGCATCCATCGACACGAAAAATCAGGAGGGAAACGTCATCATCCCGATTGACTCGAACAATAACCGATGAAATGAATCGTACAAGGTCTCATAGAAACAAAAAACCCCTCCTGATGGGGAAAAAGGAGGGGAAAAACAATATAAAGATTATGAAAAAAATCCGACTTTATTTTTTCTCAATGCTCTCGCATCGAAAACTGATGCAAAGATAAGCATTATTTTCATTCACGGCACACTTTTGGACATTTTTTTGGAAATTTTTCCAATTTTTTATCCCATCAGGGTACAAATCACCCTTTCCCGTCCACGTTGGAGCCGTGATCACGCGCCAGCAATCACTGCTTGGCGGCCATGACCAGCTGACCTCTGTAGTACAGGTCGCCGTCCACGTAGTAAGCACGGTGCATCACGTGCATGGTGCCAGTGGTAGGATCGATGGTCACGTTCGGGGTTTCAGCCTTGTAATGTGTTCTTCTCTTAGCGCCTCTGGTATGAGACTGTCTTCTTTTAGGATGTGCCATTTCTTTGTTATTTTAACTAGTTAATTACCAATTGTTTATTTATCATTCAATTTAATGTCTTTCAAAGCGGCCCAACGCGGGTCAATGGTGTCGGAAGTCTCTTCCTCTTCGGCGGATGCTTCCTCGCGGTTCAGCATAGCTATCACCTCGGGGTTGCATTGGCCCTCGGGATGCACGCGGTGCATCGGTATGGCGAGGATGATGTACTCGTACACCAACGGGCGGATGTCGTATTCGTTCATCTCGGCACTCACGACAGCCACATCGTCCGACTCTTCGGCATTCTCCGTTCCCAACTTGATGAAGAACTCCTGCTGGCTCTCAATCGGCAAGTCGAACTCATCGGCGCAGCGGTCGCAAGGCACGCGCACGCTACCGTTGAGGTCGAAGTGCAGCGTCAGCATGGTCTCCTGGCGGTCGATATCGACCTTGACAGACACCTTTCCTTGCTGAACTTCGGAGTAATCCATCCCTGCGAAGAAATCGTTATTGATCTCATACTCAAAGGAATGGCTCCCAAGGGCAAGGCCGCTGACCGGAATCAGGAATTCGTTCTTCTTTTCCATTCTGCCTAAAAATCGGGCTGCAAAAGTACGGAATTAATTTGAATGTGGAACATTTGAAGTGGATTTTTCGCAAAATTCACTATTTTTGCCTCACTAAAACCGCTGATTATGACACGCATCGAACGCATCACAAACATGGAATCCCTCTTCGACAAGAGCGAGGAGGTCGTCAAACGACTGGAAGCGGCCATCAAGGACTTCTCAGAAATTGAACACGACATTGCTAAGTTGGAGGCTTATTACAACTCGCCGCAGTGGCGCAAGGACTTCGAGGCCGACGAAGCCGGCAAATTGCCACAAGACCTCAAGCGCGGCGTCTTGAGCGAAGACGGCATCTATGACTTGCTGTCTAATTATCAATGTTTGAAGGATCAGATTCGGACGATAGAATAGATTCTTGTCCTTTTGTCTTGAAACAAAAGGACCAAAAATTCAAGGCCGACATCATCGGTCCCAACGCACAAAGCGGGCGCTTCCCCGCCATGTCGGCCAGGCCTACGCGCCCTACCCATTCTAGGTTTGGCGTTCCCATTCACGGAATAAGGACAAGAAACAGCACTGCAACGGACAAATCCCCACCCTTTACCCTCAGCGGACTTGATCCGCCATCTCTCACGCCATTGGAACACTCTCTCGCCGTCGCTTCGCGTCATCGCGAAGAGGAACAAGCCTGCCACGAGCAGAGCGCGGTGGAAGCGATCCATTTTATAACAGATTATATGTAAAATTTGCTTCAAAAACAACATCAAAAATGGCCGACAAATAGTCTTTGCACAAACGAAAATGGTCGATAACGCCGTTATTGGTGCATATAATAATGGTCGAAAAACTATCAAATATGAAAAAACTTTGGGAACTCATCGGCTATGTCCTCGGTGGCTTGATGTTCGTGCTGCTCATCCCAACCTTGATGTGGCTGGCCTCAGGGCGACCTGACCTTTGTCCCATCCCCGTTTGGAGGATGGTGATAGCCATTATGCTCGCTGTGCTCGGGTTGTCGCTCAGTGTGTGGAGTATCGTCTACATGCGACGCAAAGGCGACGGCAACCCCATGGATGCCTTTGGGCATGAGGTGGCGCCCCGCACGAAGCACCTGATGACAGAAGGTCCCTACCGACTGAGCCGCAACCCCATGCTGACGGGGAGCTTCATCTATTATGCCGGTGTCTGCGTCTTACTGTGGAGTTGGCGGGCATTGCTAGTGTTCGTCGCATTCATTATCATCATGCTCCTCCAAGTGCGCAGCGAGGAGAAGCGGCTTCGCAAGGATTTTGGCGAGGAGTATGAGGCGTATTGCCGCCGCACGGGGCGGTTTTGGCCGTAGCAGCAGCCATGTCATGCTTTGCGTTTTTATCTCTCTAACCGAAACGACCTGAACTTTTCCGAAACCTTTCGGATGCTTCGGATTAGTTCGGTTAGAGAGTTTTTTGTGTGGCCCCAGCAGCCATGTCGTGCCTTGCGTTTTTATTCCTCTAACCGAAACGAACCGATCTTTTCCGAAACCTTTCGGATGCTTCGGATTTGTTCGGTTAGAGAGTTTTTTGTGTGGCCCCAGCAGCCATGTCGTGCTTTGCGTTTTTTTTCCTCTAACCGAAACGACCAGAACTTTTCCGAAATCTTTCGGATGCTTCGGATTTGTTCGGTTAGAGAGTTTTTTGTGTGACCCCAGCAGCCATGCCAGCGTAGACAAGTGCGGCGGCGGGCATCTATGGCTGCAGATAAATGCATTCAATTCTTTTCCAAATCTACAACGCTCCAATAATATAGTTCCAAACGAGGAAACGGAGGAACTTGCCGACGAGGAGCAAGAGCATGGTTCCCAAGGGCTTGGTTTTGAAAAAGCCGAGGGCGAGGGTGAAAACATCGCCGATGAAAGGCACCCAGGCGAGCAATGCGAGCCAGATGCCGTAGCGGTCGACTTTCTTTTTTTGACGCTCCATGGCCTCCGGACTCACCTTGAACCACCGCTCAATCCATTCCCAACGACCGATGCGCCCGATCCAATAGGTGGTGACGCTTCCGAGCCAGTTGCCCAAGGTGCCGACGACGAGGCTGCCGATAGGGTTGTGCGTGGCCATAAGCACAGCCACATACAGCGCGTCGGAGCTGAACGGCACGATGGTTGCCGCCAGAAAGGTGCCCAAAAACAGGCCCAAGAGACCGAGACTTTCAAGCCAGGACATCTGTGGATAATTTTTGCAAAGGTAGGTTTTTTTTGTTTCTTTTCCTTTTGTCTAAAAACGAGACAGATGAACTGGTCACAAATTGTGACCGGTTACGAAACTTGAAGCATTCCGTACCCTCCCCCCAGGTGACATCAGCCCTGCCCCTTGCCGTCATAGCGGGCTTGACCCGCTATCTCCTAAACGGAAAAGGGATTCAGTTAGTTCCATTTTGGAACATACTGCATCGACGACACGGTGTATCATATCGGCGCCTCGCTGAAGGACTTGGGCAAGAAATGGTTCGCTTTTAGCAGGATGGAGATTGGGGCTGAGGCGCTGCTGGGAAAAATGTAACAGACAAGACTCTTATACTTAATAATCGCCTTAACAACTACACTATTGTTCCTATTAGGAATTATAATTCCTATCAAATGGTTTATAATATACTGTTTTTCAACTATATAATTATTATAGGAACTATCATTCCTTGTGCATTCTATGTAATAGTTATTGTTTTGCATTCAAAATTTAAAATTTCCAAAATGAAAACTGAATTACAGTACAGAAAAGCCATTGGTGGCGCATTGCTTGATAAACGTAACTCATTATCTGAATACGGAATTAAAGCTACCCAAGAAGATGTCGCATCTCAAGCAGAAATCTCAACTCGTTATTATGGTTCAATAGAACGAGGAAAAGTGACACCTTCCGTCTACACTTTAGCAAAAATTGCCGAAGCATTGCAGATGTCGTTGCATGAGCTCTGTGAACTTATTGAGAATTACTAAAAGAAAAAAAACAATTAAAAAGACAATCATATGACACAGCAAGAAAAACAATTCCTCTCCGATTTCATGGAGATGATTACTGACGCTGCCAGTAATAATGGCACCAAACCCGAAACTGAATTAACCAAAGCTATTATCGAGTATGTTGTAGATAATGGAGAGGCTCTGTCTCCTGAAATTTGCGAATGTCAAAGCGATCCTATAAGCGAAAAATTCACAGGACGCTATCGCCTCAACGCATTCGATTATTCAGAAACCACCGGTATTCTTGATTTATTTGGCACCATCTATTACGAAGGCCAAAGCCCCTCTCTTCCTATCAGTACTGCACAACGTATGGCCAACGACCTTATTGGACTATTGCACGTCGCAATTGATGGAGCAGAGTCGAAGAAAACATATCGAGAAAAAGATCCAGACGTTGCAGAAGCACTCGATATGATGAAAGAAGAATATAAACTAAAACACATTGAACTTGTTAGACTCTTTGTTCTTTCTAATGGTTTTGCCTCTGATGACCTTGAACTACCAGATGGTGAATTTCAACACCACAAGACAGACAGCCAAATAATACCGATGGAATTTCATTTTTGGGATATGGGAGAAATCCTAAAAATTGAAAAACAACGCAGCAACAATCAAGAAATCCTAATTAACCTTCCCGAAGAATACCAAACCAAATTAGAATGTGTCGAAACCTTTGACGAAGTAAATAATATCCGATCCTATCTTGCCATCATGCCAGCACTAACCCTTGCCAAAATATACCATAATTTTAAAGTTCAACTCATTGATAAAAATGTGCGCAATTTTCTTGGTGGCAAAATAAAGGTAAATAGTGAAATGGCAAAAACCATCGTCAACGAGCCCCAGTTATTTTTCTCATACAATAACGGCATATCATCTACAGCAAGTAATGTAACGATTTCTGAAGAGGGTGGACGTAAATACATCACTGATTTAAGAAACTGGCATATAGTTAATGGAGGTCAGACTACTTCAACAATATACAACGCTTATCGCAAAAACCTAATCACCAATTTATCCAAAGCTTATGTTGCAGTCAAAATATCTGAAGTGCCAGAAATCAATTCTATAAAACTAGTTGGTAACATAGCAAAATACGCCAATTCTCAAACAAAAATCAAAGACTCAGATTTATCTGCTAATGCTTCCTATATGCTTGAGCTAGAAAAACAATCTAGAAAAGAATGGACAACCGACACACATCCGACAATATGGTATTTTGAACGTCTACGAGGGCAATTCCTCACCGAAAAAAGTCAGGAAGGAGGCCCTGGAACGCTTAAAGTTAAAAAATTCGAAGAAGAGCGTCCTCAATCGCAACGCTTTAACAAAACTGATGTTGCCAAACTTGAAATGGCATGGAGAGAAAAACCATATGAAGCATGTAAAGGTGGAGAAGTATGTTTCGACAAATTCTGGAAAATCATCAAAGACGACACAACAGTTGTTGATGAGTCATATTTTCACAACATTGTGGCAAAAAATATTATTTACAAACGCGTGGATTCACTTCTAAAACTGGAGGGAAACAAAGGACATGCAAGCATAATATGCGCATACACCTTAGCCTTACTTTCGCTACGTTCACAACAAAAACTTGACCTTCATTATATTTGGCAAAATCAATCTGTCCAAGACGATCTTGAACCCACAATAAAAGAATGCATTCGTGCCATTTCCGGCCATCTCAAACTAATTGGGAGTGATAGTGGCAAAAATCCCCAAACAGAATCGAAAAAAATAGATTTCTGGAACAACATCCAAAACAAGACACTTGCAATTACTATTCCTGAATCGGTATTAATTGACGAATCCGAATATATTACAATTACTGAAGAACAAAAACAAATTATGCAACGTGCTATTGGCCGAGGAATTGATTTTTGGAAAAATCTATCTATGTGGAGCAAAAAAGAAGGTCGAACACGAATGTCAATAATGGAAAAAAAGAAAATAGACCATCTTATTGCCTCAATTGAACGTAATAAAGATATCAAAGCGAAGCTTGCCGAAGACTGTGAACGCTCACTCCGCTTAGCTCAAGATGCCGGCTTTAACCCCGAGTATATTTATTAAGAAATAGGTTATGAGTGCTAAGAATAAAAGAAAAAAAGCAATAAAAGTATTTGAAGCTTTTGCTGGTTATGGCGGTGCTTCGTATGGATTAAAACGATCTGGAATAAAGCACAAAGTCATTGGTTTTTCTGAAATAGAACCGAGTGCAAATCGAATACTACACCACAATTTTCCTCAAATCAAAAACTATGGAGACATTATTAGTATTAGAGAAGATTTAGAAAAAACAAAAAAAGCGATTCCTGATTTTGATTTATTTACAGGTGGATTCCCGTGTCAGCCTTTCTCTTCAGCGGGTTTGATGCAAGGTGAGAATGATAGACTTGGAAGAGGAACTTTAATCTATGAAATTATTCGTATTTGTCAAATAAAAAAACCCGAATACCTTTTACTGGAAAACGTTAAAGGTTTTCTAGCAGATAGGTTTAAACCTACGAGGGAGGCACTAAAAGAAGGACTAAATGATTATCATATTCGCATGGAGGTACTCAATTCGAAAGACTACGGGATTCCCCAAAACCGGGAAAGACTTTGGATTTTTGCTAGTAGGAATGAGTTACCAATAGAGTTTACCATGGTGCCACCAAAACCCGAAGGAGAAAGGCCGCGATTAAAAGAGTTTTTAGATACAAACCCTCCTGAAAGTGTATACTTGACAGAAAAGCAAGTTGAACATTTACAACTAGTGCATGGCAGGCACGGTCTAAAAAATTTCGTTGTAGAAGAACCTTTATGTTTAGACATTTACAACCACAAAATCAAAACAGATGGTTTATGTAACACGATAACAGAACCGAGTCATAATATTACACGAATCGTTGAGCCAATCGGAACAGATGGAAAACTGCGAGTACGTAAACTATCTATAGCAGAACAATTCCGTTTGATGGGATTTAAAGATGGAGAAATCACCTTCCCTGATGACTTGAATTATAGACAAATCTCAGCCCGCGCAGGCAATGGTTGGGATGTGAATTTAGTAGGTATATTGTTAAATCATATATTCTCACAATTATGACCCTAGACTTAGCTTCATTCGCATTTGGTTGCAACCTCATTGAAGGTACAGGAACACCGCCTTGGGGAACCGCTTTGGGACAACAAAAACCCGACTACACTTTCACACACGAAGGTTACAAAGAACTATTAGCTAGTATGGTATATAATGCTGTACCACTTAAACAAGTGTATCTTCCTATTGGAAGGGGAGGCAATATCGTATCAGGACAAGAGGACACCAATATTCAACTTGCATCTGTATTTTACAATGTTTTCGTTAATGGCAAGAAAATAAACAAGCCGTTTACAATGATTATTTACAAAGAAGATTCTCCTTCCCACTCTGGTCGAAGGCATCTAAAATACAACCCCAAGACATCTTTCCGACAAAAGGACGGCTTTGTTTGTACAAATGAAGATTTTTTGAACGAAGTTCACAAAACATTTTCCCTTTCCGTTGATGCCTGTTGGTTCGTTTATAAAATCGATGCTTCCATTCAAACAGAGCTTCATCTTTCTGCCATCTTTGTTGACAAACAACATTCTGTCTCTTATCCAGACAGTCGCTCTCGCAAACAAGCATGGCAACAATTAATCGAATTAGATAAATAGTGCCATGTCCTGCCTCCAAGTCATCCTAGCCATTTTTTTCATCCTTGACTTTATCTAGTATTTACTAATCCCTACAAAATACTAAAAGAAGTTCCACACGATTGTTCATTTGAAAAAATAGTATTTTTGCAAACAAGAATTATTTCAATATGGATTGGAAAGAAAAGGCATTAGCACTACTTGATAAAAGTCTAAAACCAGTACCTCAATAGCTCAATGAAATTGATTGGAAAGGAGGCTTATCCGATGACAAGGAACGTTTGGCTCAGCATTTATGTGCCTTTTCTAACCTTATGGGAGGTGGAGTTTTGGTGTTTGGTGTCAATAATGATGCATCATTCCTCGAATTGACACATAAACAGATTGAGCTCGTTGTCAATAGGCTTGACAATATTGCTCAAAACAGGATGTTCACACCGATACAATTGGATCATACGGTAATGGAGTACGCTGGTCATGCCTTGTTGTTTGTTTACATTCCGGAGTTTCGTGAGAAA
Organism: uncultured Bacteroidales bacterium; assembly: GCA_946405575.1. Taxonomy (GTDB): domain Bacteria; phylum Bacteroidota; class Bacteroidia; order Bacteroidales; family F082; genus Limimorpha. The sequence goes on from CAMJHP010000001.1 coordinate 23,641, forward strand.
CCAATGTATCTGCGAGGTACAGATATTTATAATAGTTATATTCGTTCTGCCGGACATACGGTAAGGGCTTCGCGACAGCAAGTAAGGCAGATGATTGCCGATTCAGAAGGAGTGAGTTACGAAAATCGAATTGCCAAACAAGGAGTTGCAGGAACGGAAGTTCTGAAATTGCTAAACTACAGAAAACTATTTGAATTGCTTGTGCGCCAACAACCTTCTACAGAAAATGGCATTTTAAGTTTTATGGAGGAATTGAATATTTGCCATAACAGTAGCAAAGGGTACAACATTACCAATCTTGGCGCTCTTTTGTTTGCTAATACGCTTTCTGCGTTTAATAACATGAAGGGCAAAGGTGTCATTGTCCGCAGATATGAAGGAAACAACAACAGACAATTGCTTCTGGAGCAAGAAGGTGCGATGGGGTATGCCGTCGGTTTGGAAGGACTCATATCTTTTGTGATGAAAAATACGGGGACGGAACGCATTGATGGAGCTGTAAGAGAAATTATCCCCATATATCCTCGAGTAGCTATACGTGAATTTGTCGCTAATGCATTGGTCCATCAAGATTTTGCAATAAAGGGGATGCCTATTACTATTGAAATATTTGCTAATAGATTAGTTATCACCAATCCTGGGTATTCTCTCAATGACATAAACAGACTTATTGACTTGCCCCCACACTCCCGTAATGAACAAATGGCGCAATTAATGTTGCAATTGGGACTTTGTGAAAGACGAGGTAGCGGCGTTGACCGTGCTGTCGAAGCGTTAGAAAAGATGCTATTGCCCGCATATAAGGCTGAAAGTGGGGATGATTTTACAAGGATTACCCTCTATCCCAAAAAACAGATATCAGCAATGACCAGGGAAGAAAGAATAGATGCTTGTTACCAGCATTGCTGCCTTGTCTATGCTGATAATGAAACTATGAACAATCAATCTTTCAGAGAACGTTTAGGATTAAACAAAAATCAGGGAACAATAGCATCTCACATTATATCTGATACAGTGTCAAAGGGGTTAATAAAACCATCTAATCCTGAGTCTGAGTCAAGGAAATTTGTTTCATATATACCTTTTTATGCATAGTGTTTTTATCTTCGCAGAAAATCCCATAAAATCTTAAACACTTATAAATCAACGTTTTTTTATCTTCGCAGAAAATCCAAAGCAACAATCCATGTCCTGCCTCCAAGCCATCCTAGCCATTATCTTCCCGCCGCTGGCGGTGATCGACCGCGGCTGCGGGTCGATGCTCATCGTGTTTCTGCTCACGCTCTGCGGCTGGGTGCCGGGCATCATCGCCGCGCTGATTATCCTGAACAAGAATAACTAGAAACCGACAGGCCATCACCTCCCAAACACCCCTTTAAAAAACTCCACCGTCTCAGCAACGACTTGCTTGCGGCGACGGGTGATGGTGTGGTTTTCGCCTTCCACCACTTTTAGGGTGGCATGAGGGCCGTAGGCCTCCAGGTAACGCTCGCTGCACCACATCGGCACGATGCCGTCGCGGTCGCCATGGAGGAGGAGCACAGGACCTTGGTAGGCCGCCGCAGTGCCATAGATGTCGAGCTGCTGCGTGGTGACGAGGTATTCGCGCCCCAGCTTATACAACCCCCAACAGCGGATGTATTCCGGCGGGTCCTTGGGGTCGAAGCGTGCGTTGAAGAACTTGCCACCCTGACAGGCCTCCTTGATGACCGAACCCGGGGCAATAAGCACAACGCCTGACGGCACTATGCTTTCGCCAACCAGACGTCCAGCCGACATCGAGGCGATGACACCCCCTTGCGAGTGACCCAACAAGCCCACGCCATTCACATAGTGCAGACCCTGTACATAGTCCCAAACGGCGCGTGCATCGGCCAATTCCTTCTCGATGGTCATATCCTGCTTGCGGCCTTCGCTCTTGCCGTGTCCGTCGAAGTCGAAGCGGATGGAGGCGATGCCGGCTTTGGCAAGACCTTTCGCAAGCTGCGGCATAGGACCATAATCCTTGCTGGAGAAGATGCCGTGCATCAGTATCACCATAGGACATTGCTCTGTTTTGCGATCAAACCCTTCGGGCAAAGTAACTTTGTAGGCAATCTCGCCTTGAGGACCTCGTATGGAGGCTTTTTGTGCTTGGCAACCGGTTAGAAACACCAAGCCCAGCACTGTCAGAAGTAGATAATTAACAAACTGTCTCATAAATAGATAACGCTGATTGCTGTGGTTTATTGTATTAATTTGGAGTGCCAACGAGGGAATAGTTGTACATTTGCACCATAAAGAACAATCTCATGAAATCAAACTTGTTTTTTCAAGCCCTAACCAAATTCCTCCTTGGCGTCATCATTTTGGGTCTGCTCCTCTTTCTGCCCGCAGGCTCATTCCACTTTTGGCAAGGTTGGCTGCTGATGGGCATTTTGTTTGTCCCAATGTTCATCGCAGGGCTGGTTATGATGGCGAAGAACCCAGAACTGCTGCAAAAACGGTTGAATGCCAAGGAACAAGAGAAGGAGCAAAAGACCGTCGTGGCACTGAGTGGCTTGCTATTCATTGCCGCCTTCGTTGTGGCAGGCCTCAATTGGCGCTTCCAATGGTGTGTGCTGCCGAATTGGGTCGTGTGGGTGGCCGCTGGCCTATTCTTGGTGTGTTATCTGCTTTATGCGGAAGTCCTGCGCGAGAACACCTACCTCTCACGCACCATCGAAGTGCAGGAGCAACAAAAAGTCATCGACACTGGGCTTTATGGCATCGTCCGTCACCCGATGTATATGGCCACCACACTCCTCTTCCTGATGATGCCTTTGGTGCTGGCCTCACCGATTTCGTTCGCCATCATGCTGTTGTATATCCCTTTGATAGCCAAACGCATCCGAAACGAAGAAACCGTGCTTGAACAAGGCCTGGAAGGCTACAGCGAATACAAACAACGGGTGAAATACAAGGTTTTGCCTTTTATCTGGTAGACCGTCCTACCTGACCTCAAACACATTACTGCCTATTTTCAAAAATCTCCGTTGGAATACCGCACGGCCAATCCAATGGCCTTGCCTAATAATGGCGGCACTGCGTTACCAATCTGTACAAGCTGCTTGTTTTTCCTACCTTCGAAGATGAAATCGTCGGGGAACGACTGCAAGCGAGCCATCTCCCTTGCCGTGAGCACACGGGGCAATTTTGGATGAAGATTCACACCCCCATGGTTTTCCTTGATGGTACACGAAGGCTCATCCCAAGGACATTTTTTCCATGCATCACTATACCCCTTGTAAAGGCTTTGCCCTTCGGGGGTTTCAAGGATCCTTTTGGCCATATCAGGCCTGTGCTGCGTCGGAACGTGGTTAAAAGCAGGGTCGGCAGGATGGTCAATCAAATCACCAATGGCTTCCCCCGTGGTGATATACTCCGATGGCGACAATATCGGTTTGGGATGGTAGTTCGTCACTCCGATACGGTTGCCGATAAACACCACACGTTCCCGCTTTTGGGGCGTATAATAGTCGGCGGCACAAAGCGTGGTCACATTCACATTATATCCTATCTCCTTGAAGTCGGCCACTATCTTCTTCTCCACCAACCCATTCAACATCATCCTAAGACCTTTTACGTTCTCACACACCACAAAATCAGGCTGAAGTTCATTGACAATTTCGATGAGTTCCTTATATAACGAATTCCGAGGGTCGTCAACAATCCTGTTGCCCGCCATCGAAAAGCCCTGACAAGGAAAGCCTCCAGCCACAATGCTTAACTGCTTTCCCTTCAGCTGCTTTCTCACCGTGTCGTAAAACTGCTTTTTCTTTTCAGGGTCTTTGATGTCGCCATTGACAAAGGGATGCTTGAAATTACGGTTATAGGTCGCACAAGCTTCGTCGAACCAATCCAATCCACAAACGCCCCTCAAACCCGCCATTTCAAAGCCTTTGCTAAGCCCGCCGGCACCGCAAAACAAATCAACATAGGTCATCTTAGACTTGAAGGGATGGGCCCAATACTTGTTCACATCTGCCCAATTAACAACGTCACCCTTTCGTACCGGCACGTTGCGACTCGCGGACTCAGTGCCCTCAAACAAATCGGCCTGTTCCTTGGGCTTAAAAGATTCAGCCACTTCCTGAGCGTGCTCTTGATGTTTGCCAGCTTCTATGTACATTTTGAACGCCTTCAAGTCCTTCTCAGCAATCGTGTAGGTGTTGTTCGACTTTGAGGACTTCAACTCTCCTGAAGCGATAAAACGACGGATGGCTTTTACCGTCATTCCCATCATTTCTGCCACTTCCGCTATATTGTATGTCTTATTCATTTAAGTAAAGATTCCAAACTAACTATATGTTTTTTATCCCAAACCTGCTATTTTGTATTCTACCACATTCTTCACACGTTCCAAGACAAATATGACACCAGCTTCCACATTATGGGTGCTAATGAAACTTATATCGTCGATTCTAGAGCAAAACTCCTTATAGATTCGTTCTTTTTCTTCCCAAGCACATCTTAAATACAGTTCCCTATCCGCGTCCACAAAAGAATGATGGATGATAAACAAACGATTCTGGATGTCATATCTTACGCCCTTGCTTTGTTTTTCATAGAAGAATTCCACCATCTCTCCAGGGTTGTCCATTACTGCCTCAACATCATTTCTCATTTCCCGAGGGATAACCGTTCCTTTGATATCAAACACATGGTTTTGGTTTATCCGAACATCCCAGGCTTTATCACAATGATTTGGATTTTTTTCAACGTTAGCGTTTTTGTAGAACAAATACTCGTCGCACTCAGCACATTTCCACAAATACCATCTTCTTCTAAAATAATTCTTCTTGAATTCAGACAATGGAGATACCTTTCTCTCCAACTCAGAATATGTAGCAATACTAAACATGTTTATGCTGTCATCGATACAATTTTGCTGCACAGCACCCCAATTAAGAGGAATTATTCCTGCGATTTTTTTCAAATCAGCTGCCAAGACATTGAACTCTTCTTGATTCATAATTCATACAATTAATTAGTGATTGCTACTCTTCTCTCCAATTTTGAATATCAACTTGATTGCATCATTCATTGGGCATAATACTCGATGCAAAAGTAATACATTTCTTTTACGAAGTCCAATTATGCCTGTCGAAACAGCAAACAATCTACCTGAATTTTCAGTGATGTCTTAAGAAAGTCGTATTTTTGCACCCATGAAACCCAAACTCGTTCTCTTCGACCTCGACGGCACGCTGCTCGATACCATTGACGACCTCAAGGAGGCCGTCAACCACGCCATGAGCTTGAGAGGTTTTCCGACCTTTACGCGAGGCGAAGTCATGGCCATGGTCGGCCACGGAGCCCGCAACCTGATGCGACAGGCCCTACCCGTCGGCCATAAGGATGACGACAAAGTAGATGCCGCTTACAACGACTTCAAAGCCTACTACATTACCCATATCGACACGCACACAAAACCCTTTCCTGGGATACAAGAACTCTTGGCCAAGCTGGACCAAGAAGGCGTGATGCTGGCGGTCGCCTCCAACAAGTTCCAAGAGGGCACTGAACACCTCATCAAGGAGTTCTTCCCCAAGATCCCATTTGTGGCAGTGTTGGGCGGTCGCCCAGACTTTCCGCTCAAGCCCGACCCTGAGATTGTTGGCGAGGTGCTGCGCAAAGCAGGCGTCGAAAAAGAGGATGCCGTCATGGTTGGCGACTCCGATACCGATATGGAGACCGCCGCCAACGGAGGCATCAGGGGCATTGCGGTGAATTGGGGGTATCGGAATATGAGAAACGCGGCCCTTCGACCCTTCGATTGGCCTCATGGACCACAAGCTCAGGGACCTCATCGCTTGATAGTGGTAAACAATGCTGAAGAATTACAACAATTGCTACTGCCATGACTGACAAAATGACTCCCGCTCAGCGGCATTACTGTATGTCGCGCATCCACGGCAAAGGTACCAAGCCCGAGCTGAAGGTGCGGCAATGGCTATGGCAGCATGGCTACCGTTATCGCCTTAACGTGAAGAGCGTGCCAGGCAAGCCTGACATCGTGATGCGGAGGTATCGGACGGCAATTTTTGTGAATGGATGTTTCTGGCATGGACACTTTGTTGAGTTTAGTGTTGAGAGTTTAAAGTTTAGAGAAGAAAGTTCCCAATGCTGTAAGATTCCACAGACGAACCGCGAGTTTTGGGTGAACAAGATCAAAAGGAACCAGGAGCGCGACCAAAAGAACTACCAAGTGCTGCACGACAACGGCTGGCAGGTCATCGTGATTTGGGAATGCCAATTGACGCCCAAGCGCATCGAGGAGACGATGTTGCGGGTGGAATTGCTGCTCAACGAGCATTTCTTGGCTTTACACCAACCGAAGGTGGTACCTTATGATTTTCAAGAGACTCCAGCAGCTATGGCGGCGGAAGAAGCTCAGCCCTATGGGCAAAAATAAGCCGTCAAATCAGCATTCTTGTCTTTTTCCTATACTCAGCATAGCCAGGCTTGTTTTGTAGCTGGCGCCGTTCCATTATGGGAATGCTGATGAACTGGAAGAGTGCCGTCATGGCTATAGGAGCGGAGCGATGATTAACCAATCAAACACCGACTTGTAAAATGCCCAAGCGGTGAACATCATGGGTGGGACCACGCTCCAATAAGGGTCGTAAACCGACACGTTCTTATGGATAAGGCCGAAAACCACACAATAATCGTGGCTACTCCATCAGCCAAAAACAATGCCCACAGCTCCGACATGGCATTTTTTGAAACCTTGAATACGAGAAAACCCAACGCTGTGGCTATCAGATAAATGATGCCAATTTGTACAATGCTCTTTGCTTTCATTTCAAAAGAAACTCTAAAGTACCTCCCGCCATAATTTGTTGGTGCGTAATCTTGTAATCCTTAATCTGCTTCCCGTTCAGCTTCACGCTCTTAACATGGATGTGTTCGGGTGTCTTGTTCTTGGCTGTGATGACGAAGTCATTCCCGTTTTCAAGGTGCAAAGTTGTTTTGGTGAATAAAGGCGTGCCAATGACGTATTCTGCCGAGCCCGCATGGAAGGGATAGAAACCGAGACTTGAGAAGATGTACCAAGCCGACATCTGGCCACAGTCGTCGTTGCCGGCATAGCCGCAAGGCGTGGCACGATAGAACTCACTCCTCACCTGCTCCACCAACTCCTGCATGCGTTCAGGCTTACCAGCAAAGTTATAAAGATAAACCGTGTGATGGCTCGGTTCGTTGCCGTGTGCATATTGCCCAATGAAGCCGCTGGCATTGCCGTTGACTTCGCCGCTGGTAGCCGTAAGGCTGAAGTTCTCGTCAAGTTTCTTCAGGAAGCCTTTCTTGCTGCCGAATAGGTCGATGAGCCCCTGCGGGTCTTGCGGAACGAACCACATATACTGCCAAGCATTGCCCTCCACAAAACAAGGCTGTTCGTACGACAACGGGTCGAAGTCCTCTATCCAATTACCCTTTTCATCCTTCGGACGGAAGAAACCAGTCTCGGAGTCAAAGAGGTTTTTGTAGAACATACTGCGACGATAAAAACGCTCGTAGTCATCCATTTTGCCGAGTTTCTTGGCCACCAAAGCCACGCAGGCATCGTCGAAAGCCTGCTCCATGGTGATGCTCACGCTCTCGTCCTGAAGAGTCTGCGGCAGGTAACCGTATTGCTCCCAAATCTCAAACGGTGAGTTGAAGTGGCTCCGGGTGCTGCTCTCAACCATGGCCTGATAAGCTGCTTCCACATCAATGCCTGGTATCTCAGCCATGATAGCATCGGCGAGCACGGGGATGGCGTGGTTGCCAATCATGCAGTAGTTGTCCTGTCCCCAAAGGTCCCAAATGGGCAGGTAGCCGTAGGTCTTATGATGCAGCACCATATCGCGGACAAACTGCGCTGCAATGTCGGGAGCGATGAGCGTGTAGAGCGGATGGGCGGCGCGGAAAGTATCCCAAAGACTAAAAGTGCTATGGTAAACTTGTCCTTTTGGCATCTGTTTGATTTCGAAGTTAGTATCCATATAGCGACCATCCACATCGCTCATGGTGTTGGGTTGCATCAGCACATGGTAGAGACCCGTGTAGAAGATGGTCTTCTGCTCATCAGTGCCTTCGATGTCGATACGACTAAGCTCACGCTGCCAAGCGTCGTGGGCAGCTTTGACATAGCCGTCAAAATCCCAACTTTGGGCTTCGGCGTACATATTGGTTCTTACGCCAAAGTTGTCGACAGGCGAGATGGCGACTTTGACCATCAACTCTTGACCATCGGCAGGGTTGAAACTCAATGCCGCCCTCAGTGTTCTGCCATTCACCACGTCGCTGTTGCACACATTGAGGCCCCCATTCATCATCAAATGTTGATTGAAAGGCCTGGAAAACTCTGCGCGAAAATACACCTTGCGCATCTTGGCCCAACCCGTGATGACGCGATAACCTTCAATAGTGTGGTCGTCGACAAGGCGGATTTGAGCCTGGATGATGTCGTACGTACGACGTTTAGAGTAATATGCCTCGCCACGAAAGGTGCCGCGGTCGAGGTCGAGGACGACGGTCTGAGGTTTCCCTTCGGGGAAGGTATAACGATGTATGCCCGTGCGTGTGGTGGCCGACAGTTCCACATTCACTTCGCTTTCTTGCAGCAATACTTGATAATATCCTGGGCAAGCGGACTCCTTGTCGTGGCTGTAGTGTTGCCCAAAGTCGGCGGCTTTGAGTTGTTCTGGGTTGACAGCACTACTCAAAGGCATAAGGCTCACATCGATGAGGTCGGTACAGCCCGTGCCGCTGAGATGGGTATGGGTGAAACCGTATATGATGTCTTTGTTGTAGTCGTAGCCAGAGCAGGGGTCCCAAGTGACCATTTGCTCGGTTTCGGGACTCAACTGCACCATGCCTTGCGGCATTGTGGCGCCAGGGAAGGTGCTGCCACTGAGGGCACCCGTCTCGTCGGTCTGCGTGCCGATGAAAGGGTTGACGTATTGGGTGTAGTCATTGACGCTTTGGGCGCAAAGAAAAAAGGGCAGCAACAAGATAGCTACCAAAGCAGTAATGTGTTTCATCTTTCTGTTGATTTTATGGGCAAAAGTAGCATATCGTGACACAAAAACCAACACTTTTTTCACCAAAACGAAACATTTCCTATCTTTGTACCTTCAAAACTTCAATCATCACACTATGAAAGCAACAAAACCTTTAGCACCAACTAAGCATTTCTTTGAATACTTCAACGAGAACCTTCCCAAAAACTGGGACGAACCCGCTTTGACCGACTACGACGACGTCACAAGTTATACCTACGGCGAGATGGGCGCCAAGATGATGCAGGTGCAGGCCATACTTGAAGTGGCTGGGCTGAAGGCTGGCGACAAAATCGCCATCTGCTCGAAGAACTGCGCCAACTGGGCCATCGCCTTCTTAGCCATCGCCGCCAACCGTGGCGTTGTGGTGTCTATCATGGATGCCTTCGTCGAAAGCGACATCGAGAATCTTGTCACTCACTCCGATGCCAAAGCTATCTTCGTCGGACCCGCTGTGTGGAAACGGCTCCATCCTGAAAAGATGCCCAACATTCAAATCGCCATCGGAACGGAGCAGTTCCGCGTCCTTTATACCAAAGATGAGCAACTGAACACGGTGAAAGAAGACGCTGAAAAGCTGTTCAACGAAAGATACCCTAACGGTTTCACCAAGGCCGATGTCAACCTGCCCACCGATAACCTCGACGAGCTGATGATTATCAATTACACCTCAGGCACTACGAGCGCCCCGAAAGGTGTCATGCTTTCATATCGCGCCATCTCCGCCAACGTGCAATACAGCCAGGAGACCATCCCCAACCATGCCGGCTGGACTGAAGTGTGCATGCTGCCCCTTTCCCACATGTTCGGCATGACGATTGAGTTCCTCTACCAGATTGCGGGCGGCTGCCATGTCTACTTCCTGAGTAAAACCCCTTCGCCGACCGTCCTGCTGAAGGCTTACAAGGAGACGAAACCTTATATGATTCTCACCGTACCGTTGGTGCTGGAGAAAATTTTCAAGGCGAAAATCTTCCCAGCCTTGAACAAACCCTTGGTGAAGTTCCTGTGGCACACGCCTTTGCTCTGCAAGATTGTGGAGAAGACCATCTACAAGCAGCTGATGGAGGCTTTTGGTGGCAACCTCATCTGGCTCATCACAGGTGGTGCTGCCATCAATGCAGAGGTGGAAAAGGTGTTTCGCCGCATCAAGTTCCCCTTTGTGGTGGGCTACGGCATGACCGAAGCCGGGCCGCTCATCTGCTACGAGCACTGGTACAATGAAGTGATAGGCTGCTGCGGTTCGTGCGTCACACGCAACGAGCTGAAGATTGACTCACCCGACCCAGAGAATGTGGTCGGCGAGATCCTATTCCGCGGCGAACACGTGATGATGGGCTACTACAAGAATGAAGAGGCCACCCGCGCCGCCATCGACGAAGAAGGCTGGCTGCATACGGGCGACCTCGGCACCTTAAATAAGAAGGGTCTGCTGTTTATCAAGGGTCGTTCCAAGGCTATGATTTTGAGTTCCAACGGCCAAAACATCTATCCCGAAGAGATCGAGGACAAGGTGAACAACCTGCCTGGCGTGGTCGAGTCGCTCGTGGTGGGTCGTCAAGGTAAGATTGTCGCTCTGGTGTATCCTGATGAGAAATACGACCTACAGAACAAGAGTATGGAGGAGCTGATGAACGAAAACCTCGCCACATTGAACGCCATGCTACCTGCATACTCAAAGGTGTCTTCCATCGTCCTCGTTGACAAGGAGTTTGAGAAGACACCCAAGCGTAGCATCAGAAGATTCTTGTACTCGTAAAGCTTTATTCCTTCACCAATTTGATGGTGCGTGTACCTGTTTCACTCGAAATGCGTGCCATATAGACACCCTTGGCAAAAGCGCTAAGGTCTAGTTCGGCGCGGCCTTCGACAACTGAGGCTGTCAGCAACTGTTTGCCCATCATGTCAAACACAACGACCTGACCATCGTTGGCATTCGTCTCCACTGTAACCTTGTCCGTAGTGGGGTTGGGGCTGACCGTAGCAATCAAGGTCGGCTGCTCGTCGACACCTACATCAGAATCATTGCCCACCCACACATCATCGACATATACACCGTCAGCCTCGTTCGATTTGCCTATGAAACCAATAAGATAGGTATCTGAAGCCTCAGGTAAGGAGAGAGTGATAGTCTCCCAATCCTCGCAAGCGTAAGTATATTCACCAAGGAGATGCCAATAATCGTTTATCGAAGTAGCATACCAAACCGAAAGTTCGTCCACAAATTGTCCCAACGACCGCTGCCTGTGCTTAAAAGTAAGGATTGGGTTGGTGACAGATGAGATGTCTAACGGGGCCGAAACAAGCATAGCCTCATCACCCAACCAAATGAAGAACGCCGTGTTGTTGAGAATAAGATAACCAGGGTCAACCACCCAACCATCGTTACCAGAGAGGATCTCACTTTGCCAACACACGAAATCCTCAGAGGCCTCAAAATCGTCGAAATAAGGTTGATCGTTAGTGACGGTAATCACGTCACACAGTGTCTTGAATGTTCTAGGTTGCGACCAGTCCGACTCCATCCCACCACCACAGTTGGCCTTGACGCGGAAAGCGTATTCGGTATTAGGTTCCAGTCCCTCCTCCAAATAAGGCTGAGTATGGATTGTCTTCGTATGGCCATTTATTTCAATCGTCCAGCTCTCTTCATCCCCCGTCGCTGACCATCCGAGAAGTGCTGAAAACGCCGTAATTTCTGTGGCTTGCAAATTCACTGGACGAGCACAACCGCTACCAGAGGCAATCTCAATATCATCGACAAAGATGTAGTATCCGCCGTTGCAATGACCCAGAAATGAGACCTGAAATGTGGAGCTCAGGTCTTCCAACGTAAACGAGGCATCGTAAATATTAGCCCAGTCATTAAGGCTATAAGTGGCAAGTTGGTGCCAATCGTCAGAGGGAGAGGTGCGATAACTCACCGTGAGTTCGTCATTATTATACAGTGCCAACATCGCGTAAGCGAAACTGAAGGTGGCGCTATTGCTACCTGTCAAATCAAATGTGGGCGACACCAGAAGTGCCTCATCGCCAGCGGAAGCATTTTGGAAGGCCACCACGTTGGAGCCCGTTCCTTGCATCACCGCCCAAGTAGCCGTACTCGTCGTCTCCACCGTCCAACATTCCATCTCGCCTGAATCAAAGCCCTCGGAATAGGACTGTCCTGGAGCGATGGGAATAGTGCATTGTGCAACCGCAGTAGCGGCATTAAAAAAGAGAGCCATTACAGTGGCAAATAGTGCTTTTGTAAAGTAGTGTTTGTTTTTCATAGTGCTTTTATTTTGATATTGAATGTTTTACGATGCATAGATATAAAAACTTCCTTATTTCTATCGAAGTGTTTTTCCAAAATAATATTGCCCCTTCCCCACTGTGGCCTTGCCGTATTGGATGGCGTTGGAGCGGCACTGGTGGTAGCAAGCCATACACATTATGCAGTGACCCAGCCATACAGGTTCCCCTTGCGGCATTTTGATGTTTTGCACGGGACAGACATCCATACAGCGTCCGCAAGAAGTGCATTTCTTTAAATCCACATAATACTTGCTGTCGTCAGTGGCATATTTGTTGAATCCAGGGTTCACCAAATAGGTTTTCAGCCAAGGCAGACTACCTTTGACCATTTCAGAAAAACATTCCTTATCAATCAATCGCGGGATGTTTCGCATCAAGAGGTCATCCGCCCTGTCAATTTTCAGTTGGGCGTTCTTTTCGGAATCGAGTTTGAAGCCCGCCATACCGATGTAAGTTTCAGGCATTTGCACACTGAAACAGGCTGAAAGCGACCAACCTTTTTCTTCCACAGCCTTGCGGAAAACTTTTTCCGTGAGGCCGCAATTGTCGCCACAAGTGCAGGCGAAATAGAGGTAATCGGGCTTGGCTTTGAGTTGCAGTTTCTTCACAAAGTCAAGCACCAATCGTGGCGGTGCCCAAGAATAAATGGGAAACACGAAGCCAAGCCTTTCGCCTTCGGCCAAAGTGTAGTCATAATGGCCTTCGCGAGCCGCCTCGGGGATAAAAGTCAACGTGTCGTTGAGGCCTGCGGCGATAGTTTCTGCCATATGTTTACTGTTGCCACAGCCAGAGAAATAGAAGATCATAGTTTTGTCGTTTTGTTGCGGCAAAGTTAGGGAAAACAATTATTCCCTAAAAGGGTTGGCTAAAATACTCAAAAAAATTCTCCCAAATGAGCGTTGTATTGAAAATAATTGTACTTTTGCAACGAATCCCCCTTAGGTGGAAAATACTAAGGCCTGCCCACTCTAAACAAGTGGGCTTAATTTTTTAAAATCAATGGATAAACAGCGAGTTATAGTTTATGTGGACGGCTTCAACTTCTATTACGGGTTGAAAAAGAATCATAGATGGAGGCGGTACTATTGGCTTGACATGGTAAAATTTTTTGAGATGTTTATGAAGCCAAACCAAGAGCTTGTATATGTGAAATACTTTTCCGCAAAGCCAGATAATGTCGACAAGGCATTGCGCCAAAATGCCTTTTTCCAAGCCAATAAGGAGAATTCGAAATTTCAGTTGATATTGGGAAAATACTTGCGGAAAAACATCAAATGCTTCAACTGCGGTTATTTGATTCAAACATACGAGGAGAAAGAGTCGGATGTCAGAATCGCTACCCAAATTGTTAACGATGCCAACAACCATAATTGCGATGTTGCCATCGTGGTGTCGGCTGATAGCGATATGCTTCCAGCCATTGAACTGGCCTTGGAATCCGGGACGAAAGTGTTTGTTTACTTTCCTCCTTTTCATCATTCCAACAGTTTGAGCAACATCAGTTCTTCCCGTGTAATTAATTTGGAGCGCTATGAATCACGCTTTCGTCAGTGCATCATGCCTGATACGATACACTTGTCTTTACCTAATTTTGGCCTTACGATACCTCCCAAATGGAAGGCATACCAAATATGAGAAACTGTAAGATTCACTTTTGATTTCCTTTATGCCAAAAACTTCCCTCAACCGTTCGATTCTGAAGCTCGCCATCCCCAACATCGTCAGCAACATCACCGTGCCATTGTTGGGCTTCGTCGATATGATGCTAATGGGGCACCAGGACAGCCTCGCCTATATCGGGGCCATCGGGCTTGGCGGCACCATCTTCAGCGTGATGTACTCCATTTTCAGCTTCATGCGGGCTGGCACCACTGGCTTCACGGCGCAGGCCTACGGTGCCAATGACCGCGCCGAAATTGCCTATTCGCTTTATCGTTCGCTCTGCATTGCATTGATTGCAACTGTTTTGGTGCTTTCGTTACAAAATGCGGTGGAATGGCTCAGCATGAAGTTGCTCAACGGCAGCGAGGAGGTTTTGGCCTACACAGCCGCCTATTTTCATATGCGCATCTGGGCAGCGCCGGCGGTGCTTTGCCTTTATGCTTTCAACGGGTGGTACATCGGCATGCAAAACACCACTATCCCCATGGTCATCGCCATCTTGACCAACGTGGTGAACATCGTTTTGAGCATCATCTTCGTCAACGCCATGGGTATGGGCGTGAGTGGTGTGGCCTTGGGCACCGTTATCGCGCAGTATTGCGGCCTGCTGACCGCAATCATTTTTCTCTTTGTCAAGTTCCGCCATCACCTCATACCCGTCCGAAGAGTGTTGCTGCTCGACCGCGACAAGCTGAAGCGTTTCTTCAAGGTGAACGGCGACTTTATGATCCGCAGCATCCTCTTGGTGCTTAGCATTGCCTTTTTCAACAACCAGTCGGCCAAGCTCGGCGACGATATGCTGGCCGTCAACATGATTCTGATGCAGTTCTTCTACATCTTCTCCTACTTCACCGATGGCTTTGCCTACGCGGGTGAGGCATTGGTAGGGCGTTTCACGGGTGCCCACGATGCCAAACAACTGCGCCAAACGGTAAAACTGCTGTTCCTCTGGGGTCTTATCATCGCCTTGCCCTTCACCGTGCTTTATGCCCTCTTCCCTGACTGGTTCATCGGCCTTGTCTCCGACCAGCCTGGCATCATCCCGATGGCCCAGCCTTATCACATCTACCTGGCTGCCATCCCGCTCATCACCTTTGCGGCTTTCCTCTGGGACGGTGTTTACATCGGTGCCACGGCATCGCGTGCCATTCGCAATACCATGCTCATCTCGTCGATCGGCGTGTTTCTGCCCGCCACCTTGTTATTAATGCCACCTTTCGCTAACCATGGTTTGTGGATTGCCTTCCTGATGTTTATGGTGGCACGAGGTCTTTCCATGACTTTGATGGCGAAAAAGGCGGTGTTTTTTGGAAACAAATCTTAAACAAATCTAATATAAATCTTTTTCTCTGCTTTGCACTAGCCCTTGTCGGGCTTTCTGACGGATTGCAATCCGTCGCGATGAACCTGCGGATTTGTAATCCGCGTTTTTTTCATATCTTTGCACCAAATCTGAAACTCCTATGGAAGAAATCCTCACATTCCTCGACGACGTCCTACATAACAACAACCGTCCTTGGTTCCAAGAGCACAAGAAACAATACCAGACGGCGCAGGCCAATTTCAACGCCTTGGCCGAGCAGATCATCGCTGGCGTGCAAAAGTTCGACGACAACTGCAAAGGCCTGACTTTGAAGGATTGCACCTACCGTTTCTACCGCGACACGCGTTTCTCGCCCGACAAGCGGCCCTACAAGACCCACTTCGGCGTGTTCGTCTGTCCCGAAGGCAAGAAGTCGATGCTAAGCGGCTACTACTTCCATCTTGAGGCCAAGGAGTCGGAATACCTCGGCCACAACATGCTCTGCACGGGGATGTACATGCCCGACACGGCTATGCTGAAGACCATCCGTAACGAAATCCTCTTCAACGGTGATCCTTTAGTAGATGCCATTGCTAAAGCCAAAGGCTTTAACTTGGACACCAGCCATGCCATGAAACGCGTGCCCAATGGCTATCCCAAGGACCATCCACAGGCCGAGCTCTTCAAGCAGCGCGACTGGCTCGTAGTGCAAGACCTCCCTGACAAGCGCCTCTCCGACCCACATCTCGTCGACTGGGTGCTGGGTGAGTTCGAAAAGACCAAGGACTTCTGCCAGTGGCTGAATCGGACAGTGAGAGGGGAATAAAAGCTACGCCCCCTATTTTCGAAGAAAATTTTTAGTTTTTATTCAATTTTTAACATTTCGGCACGATTTTTGCATAAAATCGCCCCGCAATATAAGATTATGAACTCCTGAAAAATGTCAGTTTTGAGCATTGGTTGGATTTCGTTGCCCTTATCTTGGCCTCGTTTGAAATAAGTAATTCACTAATATACAATAAATTAAAAACAAAACAAGCCTATGAAAGACACTTACACCCAGCAGCAACTCCCAACGAACAGCAACACGAACCTCAAGCTCAATACCTACCAGTCGCAACTGGTGGCGACACACATTAGCCTTGTCAGTAGCATAGCGAAAGCACTCCTCTGCCAACAAACCGGTTTCCACAACCTGACAGAAAGTGACTTGTTGGATGCCGGCTACGAAGCATTAGTTTCGGCAGCATGCCACTATGACAGCACCCGTAACGCGTCTTTCAAAACCTATGCCAGCAAGTGCATTTGGCATGCTATGGTGGCAGAAATCAACCGCTGGCATCCTTCCTTTGTAATTATGGTACAAGAGGTTGTGAATGGAAGGCCAAAACTCGTTAAGACAGAAGTAAGCCTTTTCACTTGCCTCGACGACACGAACACCTTTACCCACACCCCTATGTGCTGCAACTGGGAAGCCGAGCAGGCTTGGCAGCTTGAGACACTGAACGAAGCCATTGCCACCCTCAAACCCGAAGAGCAGTTCTTGATTCGCTGCTATTTTGGCTTCGACAACAAGGCAATGAAACTTGAAGAGATTGCCAACAAGCTCAATGTCTGCCCACAAGCTGTTCACAAGCGTATCAAGAACGCTATCGTCAAGCTGCGCACCTTCATCGAAGGTGCCAGCTCACCTTACCGTATGTGCGCTTGACAAAAGTTTTTTCATGCCCTTGGTTGAAAATCTGCATTCGGGGCGCTATAAATAGAACATCCTGCTCCAAGCCATGGAAGACATTGACGGCATCATAATTGCCACCACCAACCTGACTTGCAACCCCGATAGCGCTTTTGACAGACGTTTCCTGTATAAGGTGGAGTTCCACCAACCCAGTGTGGAGGCCAAGGAGCAAGGAGGAGGAAAACCATGGTAAAGTTTTTTATTGTTCTTTTGGTTGAAAAAACCGTATCATAGTTCTATAGTATTTATGTGGCAGGGCGCCACAGGGGTGTCTTCACCCTCCATTATCATCAAAAAAACAATAATACTATGGAGATCCAGCAAGTCAACCAAACGGAATTCGCCGAAATGCTCAAGTCGGCCGGCAACGAAACCCACCAAACCGCCTTCGAAAACGACGTGTGGTACGAACAAGTCACCCTTGGGGAGGTGACCTATCGTCACAAACTGCTTGCACTCAGAAAGCTAAGCTCGGAGCTGCTCAACAAAAAAGCCTTCGAGGCCAAGCCCTGCATCGAACCGCTCCGTTTGCGCGACCAAGGCAACGGCCCCGTCGTGGCCATTGTCTTCACCACCAAGTCGACGGTGTTCTACCACCTTATGGTCGGCTCAAAACGAGAAATGGCCCAAGCCAAAAGTCTGGTGATCTTCTTCGCCAAGAGCCTTCTTCCAAAGACCGCCAAGCAGCTGCAGGAAGCCCCATCGGCTTCCTGCGCGGCATAAATATCATTTTTGGCCTGACGAAGCCAATAAATGAAAAATCCAAACAAATAATTTGGCAAAATTTGAAAAAATCCAAGGAAATACGGTGTAATCTTTTTTCAACGAAACCATTTCTCGTTACGGTTTTCCCATATCTTGAAATGTGGGAGCAAATCCAGAGTATGAAACAGCTGGAGTTGCCTAATTCGAACGAACGGAGGGTGAAGTGATTTACCCTCGTTTAAATCAACAACATTTTGATTAAAAGAAAATGAGGAATTAAGAAAAAAAGTATATTTGCAAAGTTAAAAAGCCAAAGAAACGCAAATGGAAAAAGAAGTTGTTTTATACGTTTTTGAATTGCGCAGTTAATCATTTAAATAGTACATCATGGCAAGAATATACGACAATATTGAAACAAAATTTTCCGAAGGCTTGCAGGGCATTATAACCAATGTTGGAGTGAAGCGTGTGGATTTCTGTGTAGGTTACTTCAACCTTCGTGGATGGAATCTTGTGGTTGACCAGGTGGACACGCTTTCGGGTGATTATGTATATGAAAACGACGAGCGTGTTTTTCGCAAATGCCGCTTATTGATAGGTATGCATCGACCTGCCGAAGAATTGATTAGGGAATTATATTCTGGCAAGACTCTACCCGATGCCAATTATGTCAGCCAATGCAAGTTGGAAATTGCCCGCGACTTCAAGAGGCAACTGCAATTGGGCTTACCAACCAAACAGGATGAGTTTACCTTGCGTCGTCTTTCCGCCCAAATGAAAGACGAAAAAGTGTGCGTGAAGTTGTATCTTCGTGAACCGCTTCATGCAAAATTGTATCTGGCGCATCGGCCTGATGACAACTTCAACAAGATACAAGCCATTATGGGAAGCAGCAACTTGACTTACTCAGGCTTGACCAAACAAGGTGAGTTGAATGCTGAGTTTGGCGACAGCGACAGCGCTGAGAAACTATCCCGTTGGTTTGATGACCGCTGGGAAGACAAGTTCTGCTTGGATATCACCAAAGAACTCATCGAAATCATCGATAACAGTTGGGCTGGAGAAAAGATAATCCCGCCTTATTATATCTATCTGAAGACAGCGTATCATCTCAGCGAAGAGGCTCGGTTGGGTATCAAAGAGTTTTCAATTCCAATAGAGTTCCGCAATTCTTTGTTCGAATTCCAGCAAACCGCTGTGAAGATTGCGGCTCGGCACCTAAACAATGACAAGCGCGGTGGCGCGATGATTGGCGATGTAGTAGGCTTGGGAAAGACCATCACGGCCTGCGCCATTGCCAAAATGTACGAAAATAGTTTCGGGAGCAACACTTTGATTATCTGTCCGGCCAATTTGCAAGAGATGTGGGCGAAGTATCGGAAAGAATACGACTTGAAGGCGGATATTATGTCGATGGCCAAGCCGATTGACGTGGACAACGCCCGTTATTACCGCTTGATTATCGTTGACGAAAGCCACAACTTGCGCAACAATCAAGGTGTCCGGTACAAGAACATCAAAGACCTCATACAAAAGCAAGATTGCAAGGTCTTGTTGTTGACTGCCACACCCTACAACAAACATTATCAAGACTTGAGCAACCAGTTGCGTTTGTTCCTTGACGATGATGCCGACTTGGGCATTCGCCCCGAGGCCTATATCCGACAGTTGGGCGGCGAGCGCAAGTTCAACGAAAAGCACGAGGATTTTATCCGCAGCATCAAGGCGTTTGAGCGAAGCGAATGTCAGGAGGACTGGCAGGAACTGATGAAACTGTTTTTGGTGCGTCGCACACGTACTTTCATCAAAGAGAATTATGCCAAAACCGATGCAAGTAATGGCCGAAAGTATTTAGAGTTCAAGGACGGGCATAAATCCTATTTCCCTGACCGCGTTCCCAAGGCCATCAAGTTCAAGACGGTGGCAGGCGACCAATACAGCCGTTTGTATTCTGAGAATATGATTGCTATGATGGAGAGCTTGGAATTGCCTCGTTATGGCTTGATACATTATTTAGATGAAAACAAGTCCAAAGAGGCTTCCAAATTCGAGCAAACCATCATCGAAAACTTATCTCGTGCTGGAGCGCGAATGATGGGCTTTTGCAAAAGCACTTTCTTCAAACGTATCGACAGCAGCGGCTTCTCTTTCCTGCTCACCATATTCCGCCATATCTTGCGCAACGCTGTATTCATCTATGCCATCGAGAACAAGCTCAAGTTACCCATCGGCGATGAAAACACCTTCCCCGAAGATTATTTGGACGATGCCGACATCAACGACATCTTTGAACATGATAATGAGGAAGAAGAACGCAAATCTGGCGACGAGCTTATCCAGATTCCCAACGACATGAAAGTGTATATGAAAAAGGCTGAAGAATACTATAACAGCCTGGTTGGGAAGAACAACGTCCAATGGATTGATTCAAAGTATTTCAAGCGGACACTGAAACAAAAGCTCAACAAAGACTGCGAGACTTTGATTAAGATGATCAACTTGTGCGGGGATTGGAACCCAAAGACCGACCAGAAGCTGGACAAATTGGAAGACTTGATTAACAAGACGCACAAAGGCGAGAAAGTAATCGTTTTCACCCAATATTCCGACACGGCCAACTATGTCTATTATCAGTTGAAAAAGCGTGGCTTGACCCAAATCGACAAAGCTACAGGCAATTCACAGAACCCAACGGCCATTGTGGACCGCTTCTCACCCATCAGCAACAAGGCCGATGTGGCAAAGGAAAACGAATTGAGGGTGCTCATTGCAACCGACGTGCTCAGTGAAGGACAAAACTTGCAGGACGCCCACGTCATCGTCAACTATGATTTGCCTTGGGCAATCATCCGATTGATTCAAAGGGCGGGACGTGTGGACCGTATCGACCAAAGCTCCGAACAGATTTTCTGCTATTCATTTTTCCCTGCCGACAAGGTTGAAGAAATTATCCGCTTGCGCCGCAGGTTGAACGACCGTATCAACGAGAATGCTAACATCGTTGGAAGTGATGAGGTCTTCTTTGAAGGTAACGAGCAAAACTTGCGCGATATGTACAACGAAAAGAGCGGTAGTCTGGACGAAGATGAGGACGACACCGATGTTGACCTTGGGTCGCAGGCCTGGCAGATTTGGAAAAACGCCACTGATGCCAATCCCAAATTAAAGCAAATCATCCCCGAATTGAGCAACATCGTCTATTCCACCAAAGCCGCACCAAACGGATTGGAGGACGGCGTGATTACCTACGCCAGAACTTACAACGACTTTGATGTGTTGTCTTGGTATAACTCAAAGGGCGAGATGGTGAGCCAATCGCAGAAACGCATCTTGCAGGCTATGGCTTGCTCCATCGATGAACCTCGCTTGGAGCCTCAAGACAACCATTTGGAACTGGTTGATAAGGCTGTGCAAAACATCAGAACTGAGAATACCAATGTGGGCGGCATCCTTGGCAGTCGTTTCAGCACCAAACGCCGCATCTATGAATTGCTGAATCATTATTATGAGCAACCCGATGACATCTTCAATCAAGACAAAAAAGAATTCTTGAAGTTTGCCATCGACCAAATCTACAACTATCCTTTGCTCGAGAATTCCAAGTTCATCCTTGGTCGTATGATGCGCACAGGCAGCTCACAAGACGACATTGTGGACACGGTCATCGAAATGTATAAGAACGGAAACCTTTGTCGAGTTGATGAGGACAAAACCAAGCACAAAGACCCCGTCATTATTTGTTCGATGGGACTGAAAAAATGAATAAAAACATTTGAAATATGACTAAGCGAGAAGCTTTACAATTGTTTGAACAAAGAAAGGTCCGTACCATTTGGGACGACCAAGAAGAGAAATGGTATTTCTCCATTGTGGATGTGTGTGCTGTACTTACGGATAGTCCTAATCCTCGGAACTACTGGAAAGTCTTGAAACACAGACTTGTAAAAGAAGGAAATGAAACGGTTACAAATTGTAACCAGTTGAAATTACTAGCCGAAGATGGGAAAAAGCGTTTAACCGATGTCGCTGATACAGAGCAACTTTTCCGCCTCATCCAATCCATCCCTTCGCCCAAAGCCGAGCCTTTCAAGCAATGGATGGCCCAAGTGGCCAGCCAGCGCATCGACCAAATGCAAGACCCGGAAAGGAGTATCGACCAGGCCATCATCGACTACAAACGATTGGGCTACAGTGATGCTTGGATCAACCAGCGCATCAAGTCAATCGAGGTGAGGAAAGAGCTTACCGACGAATGGAAACGTACCGGCGTAAAGGAGGGCTTTGAATATGCTTCGCTTACCGACATCATCACTCGAGAATGGAGCGGCTTCACAACCAAACAGTACAAGCAATTCAAAGGCTTGAAAAAAGAGAACTTGCGCGACAATATGACCAACCTCGAAATTGCCTTCAACATTTTGGCAGAGGCATCGGCCACGGAACTTTCCAAACAACGTGACCCGCAAGGTTTCCAACAGCAGGCAAAGGTCGCAAAGGATGGCGGCAGTGTGGCCAAAGTTGCACGCAAGCAATTGGAAAACCAACTGGGGCATAGCGTTATCTCACCAGCAAAAGCCAGCGACTACTTGCTCCCGGAACAAACTGATTCGACAAACAACGACACCGACAATGAACAGACGGACCTTTAACCAATACGTTTCAGAAAGCAATTTCCGCGAACTGTTTATCAGCGAAATGGGCTGGAACAACCCACAAGGGCAAACGCTCTTCGACATCACCATTGACGAAACGCCTTTCGATTTCCAACTGATTGCCGAACGCAGCGGCTTCCAAGTGCTCACTTGCCTTGTGGATGCCATTCCAACATCATCGCTGTGCAAGAAACTCGACACGCGCTTACGCCGCTCGGCCAACGACTATATCTGTATCTTCATACAGAAAAATACAAGCCACCACCTGTGGGCTGTGCCAGTGAAAAAGGTGGAGAAACGCGACATCGTTTTGGTCGAATATCTTAACGCAGAAGCCGCAGGTTTCCTGTTCGAGAAAATCGAGGGTCTGTCGTTCGAGTTGGACGAAAGAACTACTATCACCGATGTGGTGGAGCGGGTGCAGGCTGCTTTCATCGTCAATTCCGAAAAGGTCACCAAGGACTTCTATACAGGCTTCAAAAAAGAGCACACCAACTTCGCCAAGTTCATTTCGGGCATCGACGACCAGATTGCCGACAAGGACAACCGCAACAAGCAATGGTACACCTCGGTAATGCTCAACCGCTTGATGTTCTGCTATTTCATCCAAAAGAAAGGCTTCCTCGACGGGGATGTGGATTATCTGCGCCACAAGTTGGAATGGACGCAACAAGAGCGAGGCGAAAACCGCTTCTTCAGTAGTTTCTATAAAGGTTTTCTGACCACCCTCTTCCACGGCGGACTGAATGCGCCGAAACACGACCGCGATTTCGAAAAATGTGTATGGCCGCATTCCTTATCTCAACGGCGGTATGTTCGATGTGCATCAGATTGAACAGGATTATGCCGAACTCGACATTGCCGACGATGCCTTCATCAGTTTGTTCGATTTCTTCGACAAGTGGCATTGGCACCTCGACGACCGCCTCACCGCCACAGGCAAGGACATCAATCCCGATGTGCTGGGCTATATCTTTGAGCAATACATCAACGACCGCGCCCAAATGGGAGCCTACTACACCAAGGAGGACATCACCGAATACATCGGGCGCAATACTATCGTTCCCTATTTGATGGATGCCACACGCAAGCACGACGAAAAACCCTTCAAGCCCAACGGCGAGGTGTGGGCTTTCCTCAAACAGAACGGTGACCGCTATGTGTTTGATGCTGTGAAGAAAGGCGCTGGCTTAGAGATTCCTGAAGAGGTTGCCATTGGCCTTGATACCCAGCAGCCCAATCTCTTGGAACGCCGCAAGCATTGGAACGACCGCACTCCCGAGGCGTTTGCCTTGCCCACCGAGATTTGGCGCGAAACCATTGAGCGACTGCAACGCTACAACACGATAAAGGCGAAGATTGAAAACGGCGAGATAACGAGCATCAACGATTTCATCACCTTCAACCTTGACATTCGCCAGTTTGTTTACGACCTGTTGAACCATACCAACGACCATCTTTTGGTGAAGCATTTCTATGCCGAATTGCAGAAGGTGACCATCCTTGACCCCACTTGCGGCTCGGGCGCATTCCTGTTTGCCGCGTTGAATATCCTTGAGCCTTTGTATGAGGTCTGCATCAGCCGTATGCAGGAGTTCCGTGAGCAGAACCCCAACCTGTTTAAGGACGAATTGCAGGAGATTGAGCACAAATACCGCAGCAACATCCAGTATTTCATCTACAAGAGCATCATATTGCGCAACCTTTATGGCGTTGACATTATGGTGGAGGCCACCGAGATTGCCAAACTGCGCCTCTTCCTGAAGATGGTGGCCGTGGTGGAGGTGAACAAGCGCGAAGCCAACCTCGGCCTCGACCCCTTGCCCGACATTGACTTCAACATCCGTTGCGGCAACACTCTTGTGGGCTATGCCACGAAAGCCGAATTGGACCGCGATTTGAGTTTTGCCAAGGACATTTTGGAAGAGTTGGCCAACCAGGAACTGAAGCAGAAGTTGGAGGACGAGATGGACAAGGTGGCGCACACTTACGATATGTTCAAGCACATCCAACTCACCCAGGGCGACGATATGGCCACCTTCAAACGCGCCAAAGCCGACCTGAAGGAACGCTTGAAAGCCTTAAACGACCTGCTCAACCGCCGCTTGTTTATGGCTTCGGCAGGGGCTGACTACGAGGCTTGGCTTGCCTCGCACCAGCCTTTCCACTGGCTTGCCGAGTTCTATGAAATCATCAACGGCAACGGCGGCTTTGATGTGATTATTGGAAATCCACCGTATGTAGAGTATAAAAAAGTTACAGATGCCTATCAATTGGATGCAGGATTATATAAGACTTTGAACTGTGGCAATCTGCATGCTTTTGTGGCAGAAAGGTGTTTGATGATAGGTAGAAACGATGAAAGAATTGGTTTGATTGTACCGCTTCCATCCATGAACACCCAAAGAATGGAATCATTACAAAGCATCATAAAGCCTACAACGGATAATATGGTTTGGATTTCTTGTTATGATGAGAGACCAAGTGGTTTGTTTAATGGGGTTGATCAGCGTTTGATAATTGAACTATTATCAAGAACAAAAGAAAAAGGATTATTTACAACTGGAATAAGGCGTTGGCTATCTGAAAATCGCGGATTGTTATTCAATACATTGAATTATACCCCAAATGCCTATAGTGTTATGAGTTTAACGAACTCTATTTTGAAATTTAAATCTTCAATAGAGATGCAAATGATTGAGAAGTTATATGATAACCCAGTTATTAATTGTTATAAATCTACTCTTTCTTCAAATGCTGAAAATTGTATTTATTATAGAACGGCTGGAGGTAGGTATTGGAAAATCTTTTTGGACAAATCATTTGGTACAAATAATGCTAGCGAGAAAAGTGCAATAATATATCCAATTAGTAAGTATGTTATTATTAGCATATTAAGTAGTGATGTGTTTTGGTGGTATTATTCACTTCACTTTGATATGTTTAATCTTAAGGATTATATGATATTTGCATTTCGATATACAGTAAAAACAAAAGAAGAAGAAAGTTTGCTTGAGCATTTAGGAGTTAAATATATTGCTTCTTTGGAAGATAATTCTGTTTCGAAATCAATTACTGCAAAACATGGTTCAGTTGTCCAAAAGCAGTACTATGTTCGTAAATCCAAGCCCATCATCGACGAGATAGACAAAGTATTAGCGAAGCACTATGGATTCACGGAGGAGGAGTTGGATTTCATCATCAATTACGACATCAAGTATCGGATGGGGGATGAGTTATCGGGGGAGGAATAGAAATGAAAGCAATAATCTGAACGGACAAATGGTTATTATGGTATGAAACACGAGATTCAAATTGGCGAACCACAAGCAGAGGAAACCCTGTATGGGGATGTGTGTCAAATTATTGACGGCGCAAGAAACCGGATTGCCACTTACTTGAATACAGAAGTTTGCATGACAAACTGGTATGTAGGCAAACGTATCAAGGAGGATGTGCTATACAATCAACGCGCCCAATATGGGAAGCAAATCCTCATGAATCTTTCCGCTCGGCTGGTCGAGAAATACGGCAGCGGCTGGAGCCTATACAAGCTCCAACATTGTGTACGCGCTGCGTACACTTTTTCGGAGGAAGAGATTATGTACGCAACGCGTACACAATTGACATGGACACATCTGCGAACACTCATGAGCGTTAAAGACCCTCTTGAACGCCAATTCTATGCCCAAATGTGTGGCATCGAACATTGGGACACGCGGACATTGGACGAGAAGATAGACCAGCAGCTTTACCAGCGGACGGCCATTAGCCGTAAGCCCGAAGAGGTTGTTAGGCAGGAACTGGAAGAGGCTAGGGATGGAAACCAATTGCTGCCCGACATGGTGTTTCGAAGCAGCTATTTTCTTGATATGCTTGGTCTCCCCGATATTTTCACGGAGAAAGACCTTGAAGGTGCTATTATCACCCAAATAGAGGATTTCATAAGGGAACTAGGGTCAGACTTTACCTTTGTGGCCAGACAGAAGTGTATAACCGTGGATGCAACCGATTATTATCTTGACTTGTTGTTTTTCCACAGGGAATTGAGACGTTTGGTGGCCATAGATTTGAAGTTGGGCAAATTCAAACCCGAACATGAGGGGCAAATGCTTCTGTATCTTCGCTATTTGAATCAGAACGAAAGAAAAGGGTGGGAAGAATCGCCCATTGGCCTCATTCTGTGTTCGGAAGGCAACACAGAACATATCGAGTATCTCATGTTGGATGATAACAGCCCAATCAAGGTCGCCCAATATTACACGCAACTACCCGACAAGAAAGTGCTGGCGCAGAAATTGAAGAAAGCCATCGCTGTGGCAAGCGAACACTACATTCGCAAACATTGACAGGGAGTTGGACTTCATCATCAATTACGACATCAAGTATCGGATGGGGGATGAGTTGAATGAGGAATAAACTTGAATATCTTGGCAACAAAGACTTGCTAAAAAGGAAAAAGTGGGGCTTTCTCGCATCGCGGCAGGTGGCGAGCAACGAGGTGTTGCTCTGCTACGATTGGGCCACCGAGCGTTCGAAGTCTGGCGATTGCGTAGTGAGCGGCTTCAATTCAAAGATGGAAAAAGATGTGTTGCATTTCCTGTTGAAAGGGAAAAGCCCGATAATCATGGTGTTGGCAAGACGCATGTATGCCAAGCTACCCGAGGAATGGCAAAATGCCATCAGCGAAGGCAGGATGCTCATCGTCTCAACCTCACAAGCCGTGCGCCAGTCGCGACAAACGGCTCTCTTACGCAACCAATATGTGGCCGAGCTATGTGATACGCTTTATTCAGTTGAAAGTACCAATAATAAAAAGGATAGTCATGACAAAACTTGAAAAACTCTAGACCTCCATCATGCTATTGGCATAGCGGCTCAGTATGTAGTTCCCACATAAATAAGTAGAGCCACAATCGTGCCTCTACTTTTTCATCTGTGAAAATCCGATAAAACTGTGTTCAAAGAACTTACGCCAGCTCAAACTGCTCCAAGAACTTCAGGTCGTTCTCGAAGAAGAGGCGAAGGTCGTTGATGCCATATTTCAACATAGCGATGCGTTCCACACCCATACCGAAGGCGAAACCGGTGTATTTCTCTGGGTCGATGCCGCTGGCGATGAGGATGTTGGGGTCGCACATGCCGCAGCCCAAGATCTCAACCCAACCCGTGTGCTTGCAGATGTTGCAGCCCTTGCCGCCACAGATGTTGCACGAGATGTCCATCTCAGCCGAGGTCTCGGTGAAGGGGAAATAGGACGGACGGAAACGCACCTTGGTGCCCTCGCCGAAGAACTCTTGCACGAAGTGATACAAGGTCTGTTTCAGGTCGGCGAAAGAGACGCCTTCGTCAATGTAAAGGCCCTCAATTTGGTGGAAGATGCAGTGGGCGCGAGCCGAGATGGCTTCATTACGGAACACACGACCAGGGGCGATGATGCGGATGGGCGGCTGATGGGTTTCCATCACGCGGACCTGCACACTTGAGGTGTGGGTACGCAACAGCACATCCGAAGCCTTATTGACATTAGGCTCCTTGCTGATAAAGAAGGTGTCCTGCATGTCGCGAGCGGGATGGTCAAGGGGGAAATTCAAGGCCGAGAAGACGTGATAGTCATCCTCAATCTCGGGACCTTCGGCAATAGTGAAGCCGAGATGCGAGAAGATCTCGTTGATATCACGGCGCACGATGGACAACGGGTGACGGGCACCCTTCATGTCGGCGGCGGGCATGCTCATATCGAAGCCGGCATCATTGCTGTGTTGGCTCTCAAACTTCTGCAGTTGTTCTTCCACCTTGTCTTGCACTACATTCTTCAGCTCGTTGAGCTTCATACCCATCTCCTTGCGGAGCTCAGGGGCCACGGTCTTGAAGTCGGCAAACAATGCAGGGATAACACCTTTCTTGCTCAAATAAGTAATGCGGAAATTCTCCAAAGCCTCCTTACTTTCGGCCTGGAAGTCACGCACTTGGGATAGTATCTCTTCGATTTTTTCTTTCATTGGTTTATTAGCTTTAAGCTGTAAGCAGTAAGCCATAAGCAGTTGCAATTCAAATGCTTACTGCTTATGGCTTAAAGCTCATAGCTTTATTTTTCAATCGTAACAGAAATGATCGTCACAGGCTCAACGGGGACATCCATACGTCCAGTCTTGACGGCAGCAATCTTGTCAACAATCTCCAGACCTTCGGTCACTTCACCAAAGACGGTGTAGTCGCCATCGAGATGGGGCGTACCACCTACAGTCTTGTAAGCTTGGCGCTGACGGGCACTGAACATTTTGCCCATACGGCTTTCAAACATATCCAAAGTTCTGTCATCATACACCTTGCCTTGCACGATATAGAACTGCGAGCCACTGGAAGCCTTCTGAGGATTCACCTGGTCGCCTTGACGAGCGGCACAAAGAGCACCTTTCTTGTGGAAATGGTTGTCTTTGATTTCAGCAGGGACTTTATAACCTGGGTCGAGGCGACCGTCGGCATTTTGTCCACCCTGAATCATAAACTCCTTAATGACACGGTGAAACGGCGAGCCGTTGTACCAACCTTCATTTACCAATTTGATAAAGTTGTCGCGATGCAAAGGAGTATCATTATACAATTTAGCTTTAATGGTTCCCATACTCGTCTTAACAACAACGGCTGTTTCTTTTTCTGTGGTTTTCTGTGCTTGGCAGGTCAAACCGACCAGTACCAATGCGGCGATAATCAGTTTTTTCATATTTCTTCTAAGATTTAAAATTCAAGATTTAAAATTTCTCATTCAACATTCCTAATTACTCATTTACAATCGAATAAGTAACCTCAAGGTGCATCTTCTTCATTTCGTTGGACTCGGGACCATTGATGACCAAACGACTGGCATTGTAGGCAGCTCCATTAATGCCCAAACAGAGACCAACGTTTTCTTTCTTTTCCATTATCACACTCTGCAAATACTCAGTGACACGGAATGTGACCGATTGACTGCTTGCGTCATAAGTTCCACCAAAATAACTTAAACCTTCATAATAGTCAGGTAAGAGATATGTGGTGCTGTCGGCATTGAACCCCAACAAGATATAGTTCGAAGGTGCCTTGAAAATCGAATCCGTCAATATTGTGGATGCGGGCAGAATAAGCTTGGCCTCGTTGACGACGAGGTGACTACCTTCCAACGAGTCAGTCCAATGGCTGAGATTAGGGAATTTCACCCAAGTCCTTACGCCTCCCATAGCTTGTAAATAGACTGACGATTGGCCCAATGCTTCCTGACCATCAACCAGTTGGCTGACAAAGTCAGGGCTACCTTGAGTGTAATCGTGATCGAAGTGGTTGAAATAGGCATCCGACGAAGTAACGTAGAAACTGTAGCGCATAGGCTTGTCGGGTGAAGCCGCATTATGATAATAGAGCTGTAACAAGCTATAAGTGTTGTTGGTCAGATTGATATAGGAAATGGCACCATCCATACTCACCGGAGCGCAAGTCAGATATAACCCTTTGAAGTGTTGCTTGAACAAGTCAGGGCGCGAGTAGGCCGTAGTATCAAGCGTCATAAGATAATTGCCCAGTGCTTGGCTCAATGGGATGCGAATAATAGGCTGGGTAACGGTATCATTACCAATGATATGAACCTTTGTTCTAGGACGTGGACTGAAATGATGGCTGTTAGCCTGATCAATATTTTCCATTGCCACAGAGGAATGACTATAATAGGACGAGTCCATCGTAAGAGAGTCAATCAACGTATAAGCATGAACCGTCTGCATCACCATAGTGTCGCCATAATAGCCAGAGATGCAAAGTTGCAAGACCAACGAGTCCAGCACTGGGTTGTTGCCAAAGCTTTGACCAGCCACAGAAGGGCGGAACTGGGTATAAAAGCCCGCCTCCGTAGCACCAAAAACAGGGTCTTTTGTAGCACCCAGCAAGGCACTGGTGGCATTGCCTGTAGATATGGAGTCAAAATAAGAATGGCAGACAATTGCGGTTGTGTCGGTATGATAAACGCCAATATAATTGTTGTCAGATATGAGGTTATTGCCAATGGTCTCAGGCGATTTTTTGCATGAGGCAAAAGCCAATGCCAGCGTACCAATCCATGCCAAGTAGGTGAAAACTGTTGAATGATGTTTTTTCATCATATCGAAAATTTACTGGGGTTTTTCGTTGTGAGATAACTCAAAAAGCAATCCTTATTGTTTCTGAAGAAGAACGTCGTAAAAATCATTGCAAGCTTGGGCATAATGCACTTGTTCCTGATATGAAAGGACAGGCTTTTTGACGGTTTGCAGATACGCCTCAATTTCAGGATGGAGATGTTCGGTGCTAATCACAACGCCATCGGAATAGTCGATGGCAGCCTTGGTCAGATTGACATAGTTAGCTTCCTTGAAATATTTGAGATCTTTGGCCGTCATACCCGGCAGCTTCATCATCTTGTCAAAACCGGGCTTGAAATCCTCCTTAAATCCGTCGTCGTAAATGGTATAAACAATTTTCGTCTCGTTGAAAAGAGGATTATCGCGAACGTTCATAGCGCGCTTGATATAAACGGGCATCAAAGCAGAAATCCAGCCATGGCAGTGAATGACATCGGGCGACCAATTAAGTTTCTTCACCGTCTCAATGACACCACGCGTGAAGAATACGCAGCGGTAGTCGTTATCGTCGCAAAAAACGCCCTTTTCGTCATACATCAAGTATTTTTTCTTCGTGAAGAAATCGTCGTTGTCAATGAAATAGATTTGCATCCTTGCCTTTTGAATGGAAGCCACTTTGATAATCAAAGGATGATCCGTATCATTGATGATGAGGTTCATACCCGAAAGACGAATCACCTCATGAAGCTGGTTGCGACGTTCGTTGATGACACCGTAACGAGGCATAAATATCCTGATCTCTTTTCCGCTTTCTTGAGTGGCCTGTGGCAGGTAGCGCCCAACGAGACTCATCGGCGTTTCTGGCAAATAGGGGGCGATTTCCTGATGGACGAATAGTACTCTTGTCTTGCTTGTCATTGGCTAAAGTCTTGCTTAGAACCTACAAAATTACGCATTTTTTTTGGAATAACACAAGAAAAAAATCAAATTTATTGATTTACAATTTTTTGACTATGATTTGTGACAATGACTATGACCGCTCTATCCCAATAGGAATGCGGTCATTGTCATAGTCATTAGTCATAGTCCCAACAATTCAACAATTCAACACCCAACAATCAACAATAATCATTACCTTTGCAAAATCAAACACAGCCCGCTATGGAACACGAACACTTTGAAAATCAGGAGCACGAATGGGAATCGAACCTCAGGGTCACTGAAGGTGTGGAAAGCCCCATCCAAGTCAACCCGAACGCTTTGGAGCGAATGAAACGCAACCAACAGCAGCTGATGCCGCTGGAATGGTACGTCGAGGGCATCCTCAAAGGCGACCGTGTGGCACTCAGCAAGGCCATCACCTTGGTGGAGAGTGCCCTGCCCAAGCATCAGGAACTGGCACAACAGATTATAGCGGCCTGTCTCCCCTATGCGGGCAAGGCATTGCGACTGGGCATCACGGGTGTGCCAGGCGCGGGCAAAAGCACATTTATTGAAGCTTTAGGCGTGCACCTGTGCGACAAGGGGCAAAAGCTGGCGGTGTTGGCCATCGACCCCTCAAGCCAACGATCCAAAGGCAGCATTTTGGGCGACAAGACACGTATGGAAAGCCTCTCTGTGCATCCCAATGCTTATATCCGTCCCTCGGCCTCGGCAGGCACTTTGGGCGGCGTTGCAAGAAAAACCAGAGAAACCATCATCCTCTGTGAAGCAGCAGGATACGACACCATTTTTGTGGAGACCGTGGGCGTGGGCCAATCCGAGACAGCGGTGCATTCCATGGTCGACTTCTTCCTGCTCATCTTAATCAGCGGCGCCGGCGATGAATTGCAAGGCATCAAGCGCGGCATCATGGAAATGGCTGATGGCATAGCGGTGAACAAGGCCGATGGCGACAATGTGATGCGCGCCAACCGCGCCGCCGCCGAATGCAGAAATGCTTTACATTTGTTCCCCTTGCCCGAATCGGGACAAGAGACCAAAGTGCTGACCTGCTCCGCCTTGACAGGCTTCCAAATCGACGAGGTGTGGCAGATGGTGGCCGACCACGTCCAGGCCATCCGCGACAACGGCTACCTCTATAAGAAACGTGCCCAGCAGGATGTGCAGATGATGTACGACTCGATGGACAGCGCCTTGAAAAACGATTTCTATCAGAACCAATTGGTCGCTGACCTGCTCCCCTTGGTCGAAAGCGACGTGCGCGGCCAGCGGATGAGTGCTTATATTGGAGCTCAGAAATTGCTGGATGCTTATTTCAATATGTTGAAACGGGAATAATATTAGTAGAGACGTAGCACGCTACGTCTCTACAAAACCATATCATTCCGACATTTTCCGATATTCCTCCGCCTTCTCCTCTTCCCCATTGAGGGCATATAATTCGCTAAGGTTGCGACAAACCTCCTTGCGAACATTTTCCTGTGCCTCGGTGAGCGGCCCTTCGCCCAATTTGGACAACACACGTTCGTATTCCGCTATCAGTTCAGGGCCTTCCTCGCCGTTCGACTCCATCGTCTTGGCGTTGTTGAAGGCAATCATCCAGTCTCTTAGTGCCATAATTCTTGCTTTTGTTAGCGCAAAAGTAGGAAAAAACAGCGTAATCAAAGGAAAAAACAGCAATTATTCTTCTTTTGGACAACGATGAAGGAATAATTACTATCTTTGCGCAAAATATAAATAATGCGACAACAGAACTACAGATTGCACAGATTAAAACAGAAATAGAGAGACGTAATTTTTGGACGCAAACGTCGAATTAGTACAGATGCCTCTGCCACATAAGGTGGAAAATCTGTATCAATTTGGATGCTTGCTTCCTCATAATTATCAATTGTATCCGTAAAATCTGTATAATCTGTAGTTAATAAGATGTAATGTTGAATTTTAAATCTTTAAATCAATAAATCGTAATGGACCAAAGAATTGCCATGAACCCCAATCGTCTGGTGCAGTACCTTCAGAAGCCTGCAGCAGAGTTCACTCGCGCCGACATCATCCGTTATTGCGAGGAAAACCAAATCGAATTCGTCAACTTCCACTATTGTGGCTGGGACGGTAGGTTGAAGACCTTGAACTTCGTGATCCACAGCCTCGAACACCTCGAGAACATCCTCACCGCTGGTGAGCGCGTCGACGGTTCGAGCCTCTTCCCCTTCATCGAAGCCGGAAAGAGCGACCTCTATGTGGTGCCGAAGTACCGCACGGCTTTCCGCAACCCCTTCACAGAGACGCCCACCTTGGACATTCTCTGCTCATTCTACAACCGCGACGGCGAGCCGTTCGAAAGCTCACCAGAGCATATCCTCCACAAAGCCCACGAAGTGTTCAAAAAGACTACTGGCTTGCAAATGGAGACTATGGGCGAGCTGGAATACTACATCATCGCCGACGACGAGGAAATCTACGAAGTGCCCGACCAACGTGGTTACCATGAGAGTGCTCCGTTCAACAAGTTCACCGAATACCGCGTCGAGGCCATGCGCCTCATCGCACAGGCTGGTGGTTTAATCAAGTACGGTCATTCCGAAGTGGGTAACTTCACCCTCGACGGCAAGATCTACGAGCAGAACGAAATTGAGTTCCTGCCCACCAACATCGAAGATGCCGCCGACCAACTCGTGGTCGCCAAGTGGATTATGCGTCAGCTGGCCTACGAATATGGCGTCACCTTGACCTTCGCCCCGAAGATTACTGTGGGCAAAGCCGGTTCGGGCATGCACGTACACTGCAAGTTCACCAAGGACGGCAAGAGCGTCATGGTCACCAAGGGCGAACTCAGCGACTATGGCAAGAAAGCCATTGCCGGTTACATGGATGCTGGCACCTCGCTGCCCGCGTTCGGCAACCCCAACCCGCTGTCGTTCCTGCGTCTGGTGCCCCATCAGGAAGCTCCGACTTCGCTGTGCTGGTCTTATTCGAACCGCAGTGCCTTGGTGCGCGTACCGCTCGGCTGGATCAACAACGGCAAAGACATGGCTGCCAACGCCAACCCGCTTGAGAAGAAATCGAACAAGGACTTCAGCGAGAAGCAGACCTTCGAATGGCGTGCCTCCGACGGTTGCGCCGATATGTACCTGCTGATGGCCGCCCTTTGCGCTGCTGCCCGTCACGGATTCGAGATGCCTAATGCCCTTGAAGTGGCCGAGAAGACCTACGTCGGCCTCGGCGTGAACATCCACGACGACAAGAACAAGGAGCTGCAAGAGAGCCTTGAACAATTGCCTGACAGCTGCGTTGCCGCCGCCAAGGAATTAGCCAAAGACCGCGAGATCTATACAGCCAAGGGCGTGTTCTCCGATGCTATCATCGACTATATGATTAAATTCCTCACCGACTTCAACGATGCCCATTTGCGCAAGGATTTGGGTAACGACACGAAGAAGATCCTGAAACTGGTGAAGGAAAATATCCATGTTGGATAATTCATCATCAACCGTTTGTAGGGACATGTTATGGCGCGTCCCTACAAATGGTTGAATAATGAAATTGGTCATCAAGATTGAACCCTAAAAACCTCCGTCTGGGTTTCTTGGTTTCGCAGCAACTTACGGACGGAATTGATGTCGTTTTGCTTCTTTTTCTTGTTGATCATCTGCTGCTCGCAATCCGCTATGGTCTCCAACACCTGACGCAAGACTTTGTCCTTCTCCAAGACAAAAGCATGACCGATGCCATCAATCTCACGCAGATTGTGCATTATGTTGATTTTTCGCTCAGCAGAAAGGGTGTTTTGTATAAGAAAAAGATAGTCTAAACGCGGATTGAAGGGATAAAGTACCTTATCTTTGCATACAAGCGAAACCAAATTGTAAACATTATAATTCTCGCCCGCAGAGTAATAGAAAAAAGAGAATGGCATACCCTCAAAAATGAGGTCGTCGTACCTGACGAGGTCGAGGGAGAGCGTTTTATTAATGCTCCATGCCAACTTGTAGTCAACCATAGCGGAATTAATGCCTACAACGGTAGTATCGTCGAACGAGGCAATTTGTATTTTGTTGCTTTTGTGTTTCATGCTGCAAAGATAAGGATTTTTTTGTTGCTTGACTCTTGCAGGCTTCAGAATGTATGTCAATTACATAAGTAGATAGTTTACATTGGACATCAGACTACTGGACTGCGAAACGCGAGAATACGGGACATTGGTTCGTCTCGAATTCCCGAAGTCCCATGTCACGAAATCAATTGATATTGAAGTTTAATTTTGAACTCTTACATACTACGCTTTTGCTGGCATCAAAAGATATGTCATTTGGGAAAACTCGTGGGCAAATGCAAAGGACCTATGGATGTTGAGGCCTTCCATAATGGTTTTTGCCTTCCGTAGCACCTCTGATAGATTTAGTACGTCGAGTGCAAAGCATTTCCTGCTTATGCACAAGGCCAGTGCTGAATTGACCTAGAAGGCACGGTTTCAATGATCAAGATGGTCGAGGATCAGTTTTCTTCAAACAAGAGTTTCCAAGTTTTTTCAGCGGCCAATTGTTCTGCACCACGGATAGAGCGGTCCATAGCGTCCGCAAAAGGTTGTTCATCGATGACAACCTGTACGTGGAACTGTTTCTTGTGCCCTTCGCCAATTTCCTCCAACAACTTGAACACGGTATTTTTTTTCTGCTTCTGCGACCATTCGAGGAGTTTGCTCTTGAAATTGACATCAGTTTGTTGCAATTCGTCGATGTCGATATGCACCTTGACGATTCGGTCAATGATGATATATTTGGCGAAATCGA
Organism: uncultured Bacteroidales bacterium; assembly: GCA_946405575.1. Taxonomy (GTDB): domain Bacteria; phylum Bacteroidota; class Bacteroidia; order Bacteroidales; family F082; genus Limimorpha. The sequence goes on from CAMJHP010000001.1 coordinate 59,891, forward strand.
AGCCCCGATCAAGATAGATGGCACCCATAAGGGCTTCAAATGCGTTGCCCCCCATCGACCGCGCATTGTTACCCGTGTCGGGAGAATGACGAATATAGGCACTGAAGCCCAGTTTTTCCGACAATTTGTTGAGGGAAACTCGGCTCACGATGCGTGAACGCATCTCTGTAAGGAAGCCTTCAGGTTGGGTAGGATAAGTATGGAAGAGATAGTCGGCTACGGCAGTGCTCAGCACGGCATCACCAAGGTATTCCATACGCTCATTGCTGATATGATAGTTGCCCACGGTCTCGGCAGCCACCGACTTATGGGTAAAAGCAACGCGATACAACGCAATATTCTTAGGATAAAAGCCAAAAATGTTGTGAATATACTCGTAAAGTTCCTTGTCATGAGGGTCATTAGGGCTAAAAAGCGAGAAAAAAGCCATCTTAGGATTGTATTTTTTTGAAGATCAAGGTAGCGTTTTGTCCGCCGAAGCCAAAGGAATTGCTGAGCGCATAGTTGATGCTACGCTGGCGTGCCTTGTTGAAGGTAAAATCGAGGTGGCTATCGATTTGTGGGTCGTCGTCGAAGTGGTTGATAGTTGGTGGAATGACGCCATTCTTGAGTGCCAAAACACAGGCGATGGCCTCAACAGCACCGGCACCACCCAAGAGGTGACCGGTCATCGACTTAGTGGAATTGATGCTGATGTTGTAGGCATGTTCACCAAACACCTCCTTGATGGCAATAGGCTCGGCTACGTCACCGGCTGGTGTAGAAGTGCCATGCGTGTTGATATGGTCGATAGCCTCATACGTGATTCCTGCATCCTTCAAGGCACGTTGCATACTGAGTATGCCACCCTTGCCTTCAGGATGCGGAGCTGTGATGTGGTAAGCATCGGCCGAAGCCCCGCCACCCACGAGTTCAGCGTAAATCTTCGCGCCACGGGCCTTCGCATGTTCGTATTCTTCCAGTACGAGACTGCCTGCGCCTTCGCCCATAACAAAGCCATCGCGGTTGAGATCAAAGGGACGGGAGGCCGTCATAAAATCATCGTTGCGCGTCGAGAGGGCTTTCATAGAGTTGAAACCACCGATGCCGCATTCGCCGATGGCAGCGCCTGCACCACCAGCTATGATGACATCACATTTGCCGTAACGGATGTAATTAAAGCCTTCCATAATGGCATGTGCCGAAGAGGCGCAAGCCGATACGGTGGCGAAGTTGGGACCTCTGAAACCGTATTTGATGGAAATGACACCTCCAGGCATATTGGCAATCATCTTGGTGATGAGAAAAGGGCTGAAACGCGGTGTGCCGTCACCTTGGAAAAACTCCTTCATTTCGTTGAAAAAATGATTGACGCCGCCGATGCCCGAAGTCAGAAGCACACCCACTTCGTCGAAGTCGGTGTTTTCAGCGGTGATACCCGAGTCGGCAATGGCCTCATCAGCGGCCACAATGTCGAACTGGGCGAACAAGTCGTATTTGCGAGCGGTTTTCTTGTCGAAAAAATCGTCAGGATTGTAGCCCTTCACCTCGCAGGCGAAATGCGTCTTGTACAAAGCAGAATCGAAACGGGTAATCTCACAGGCTCCGTTTTTACCATTCACCAATCCTTCCCAAAACTCCTTGACGGTGTTTCCGATGGGGGTAATGGCACCAAGGCCAGTGATAACTACGCGTTTCGATTCCATAAAAAAGTTTTATTTCTCTAAATTAATGGAAATCAGTTGTTTTCGGCACGCATCTTTTCGATGAGTTTCACAACGTCGCCCACAGTTTGGATGTTTTCCTGCTGGTCGTCCGGGATGGAGAGGTTGAAGCTCTTTTCAAATTCCATCATCAGTTCGACGGTGTCCAGTGAATCGGCACCCAGGTCGTTGGTGAAGCTGGCTTCCATAGTGACTTCCGAAGGATCCACGCCGAGTTTCTCAGCGATAATCGGAACGATTTCATTCAAAATTTCTGACATAGTTCTCTTTTTTTAGTTGATAAATAGGCCGCAAAGATAAGACTTATTTTCCTTTCAAAAACAATTTTTTACCAATAAATTGGTAATCAATCGTTTAAAAAAGAACATCGGCCTTTCTTGTGACCAATAATAACTCGTTTTCGGCGGCAAAGGTACAACTTTTTTTTATTACGACGTTTTTTTTCGGTTTTTTGGGTGGTTTCGAAATAAAAACATCCCAATTCAATTGAAACTTCGTAATTTTACCCCCTCAAACGAAACACCATGGAAAACACAGATAAAAAACTCTTCCTCTTAGATGCCTACGCACTGATATACAGGGCTTTCTTCGCCATGAGCAAGAACCCTCGGATGAACTCGAAAGGCCTCAACACTTCGGCAGTGATGGGCTTCTTGAACTCACTTTACGAGATTCTGCAGAAAGAGAAACCCACCCACATCGGTGTGGCCTTCGACGTGTCTGGCACCGCCCAACGGCAGGCCGAATACAGCGAATACAAAGCCAACCGCGAGAAGATGCCCGACGACCTTCGCGACTCCATACCTTATATCATCAGGCTCATCGAGGCCTTCAACATCCCCGTCTATGGCGTGGAGGGCTACGAGGCCGACGACGTCATCGGCACCCTTTCGAAAAAAGCCGAACAGCAGGGCTTCCTCACCTATATGATGACCCCCGACAAGGACTTTGGACAACTGGTAACCGACCGAATCCTGCTCTACAAACCTGCCAAGTTCGGCGAACCTGCCCAGGTTTGGGGCCCCAAAGAGGTCTGCGAACGCTATGGCATCAAAGAACCCAAACAACTCATCGACATCCTAGGTCTTTGGGGCGATGCTGCCGACAACATCCCAGGCATTCCTGGTATTGGTGAGAAGACCGCTTCTACTTTAGTGGGTCGATACGGCAGCGTGGAAAATCTCATTGCCCACACCGACGAACTAAAAGGCAAGCAAAAGGAGAATGTCGTGAATTTTGCCGAACAAGGCCTGATGTCGAAGAAGCTGGCTACCATCAACCTGGAGGTGCCTGTCGAGTTCAACGAAGAAGAACTGCGTGCCAAAGAGCCCGACGTGCCTACGCTAATGGCATTGTTTGAGGAACTGGAGTTCAGGACCTTTGCCAAACGCTTCTTAGAAGATTATAAGGAGAGATTCGGGGGTGACTCCCCCCTGCCCCCCTCCCAGAGGGTGAATCAAGCCAAAGAAACAAATCTACAACCCAATCTCTTTTCTCCTAACGCAACCTTCGACCTCTTCAACCAAGACGACAACGACGGCCTGCTCGAGTTCTCTGACAAGGAATCAGCAAAGACCGTACAACACGAATACAAACTGGTGGAAAGCGAAGAAGACATCAAAGCATTGGCGGAAATGTTATCCATGCAGAGCCGATTCGTTTTCGACACCGAAACGACCCATATCGACGTGTATTCTGCTGAGTTGGTAGGGCTTTCTTTTGCCATTAAAGCCCATGAGGCCTGGTATCTGCCTATGCCTACCGAGCGCGGTGACTGCCAAAAAAAGCTGGAGTTATTAAGACCTTTGTTCGAGGACGAAAACATTCTGAAAATCGGGCAAAACCTGAAATACGACATCTCTATGCTTGCACGATACGGCATTAGCGTGAAAGGCAAGATGTTTGACACTATGCTGGCTCACTACCTGTTGGAGCCCGAACAACGTCACAATATGGACTATTTGGCCGAGATTTACCTCAACTACCTCACCATCCCCATCGAGGACCTGATTGGCAAAGGCCGACAACAGAAGACGATGCGCGAAGTGCCTAAAGAGACAGTGAAAGAATATGCTGCGGAGGATGCCGACATCACGCTCCAACTCTACGAGAAGCTGCTGCCTCTATTAAAGGAAAATGGCGTGGAGAAACTATTCTATGAGCTTGAGATGCCGCTGGTGCCCGTACTCAGTCGTATGGAAGCCAACGGCGTGAAGATTGACACAGGAAACCTACAGCAAATCAGTGAAACCTTTGGAAGTGAGATTCATAAGATTGAAGGACAAATCTACGAAGCCGCTGGAACACCCTTCAACATTGCCTCACCGAAACAGTTGGGTGAAATCCTCTTCGAGAAACTGAGAATCGATGAGAAAGCAAAGAAAACCAAGACAGGGCAATATGCTACAGGTGAGGATGTCCTTCAAAAACTCGCCCACAAGCATCCTATCATTAACCTGATTTTGGACTACCGCTCGTTCACCAAGCTGAAATCGACTTATTTGGATGCACTGCCAGCTTTGGTCAATCCGAGGGACGGGCTCATCCACACCTCTTATAACCAAGCGGTTACGGCAACTGGACGTTTGAGTTCCAACAACCCTAACCTGCAAAACATCCCCGTGCGCACAGAGAAAGGCCGTGAAATCCGTCGCGCTTTTGTACCGCGCAGTCCACAATACACCCTTTTGGCCGCTGACTACAGCCAAATCGAGTTGCGTATCATCGCCCATTTGAGCCAAGACCCAGCTATGGTGAACGACTTCAACCTTGGTCACGACATACATGCAGCCACGGCTGCCAAAGTGTTCCATGTGCCGATGGACCAAGTCACCAAAGAGCAGCGCAGCCGTGCCAAGGCGGTCAACTTCGGCATCATCTATGGCATGTCCGCCTTTGGCTTGGCAGAACGTATGGAATTGTCGCGCAGCGAGGCTGCCGACATCATCAAAAAGTACTTCGAGGAGTATGCTGGCATCAAGGAATATATGAACCGCAGCATCGCCTTGGCACGGGAACGTGGTTATGCAGAGACCATTCTAGGTCGCCGGCGCTACCTGCGCGACATTAACGGTGCGAACAGCGTGGTGCGTGGTTTCGCCGAGCGCAATGCCATCAACGCGCCTATCCAGGGCAGCTCTGCCGACATGATCAAGATTGCTATGATTGGCATCCACCAAGAGATGGAACGACTAAAGATGCAATCGAAGATGATTTTACAGGTACATGACGAACTGGTGTTCGACGCACATCTCGATGAATTAGATGCCTTGAAGACTATCGTTCAGGATAAGATGGTGAATGCCTTGCCGCTGTCAGTGCCGGTCATCGTTGAAATGAATACTGGTGCCAACTGGCTGGAGGCGCATTAGCGAATACGGCGAAGATATACAACGGCGAATTAGACAAATTTTGCGAATTTAATGGGCAACAAATGCAATTCGTTTCATTCGGGTAATTCGCCGACAAAAATATAAACCTATGGAGGACAGAATACTATTCAAGGAAGAATCTTATAAAATTATCGGAGCAGCAATGGAAGTACACAAAGTGCTCGGTTGTGGCTTTACAGAGCCTGTTTATCAAGAGGCTTTGGAACTTGAATTCCAATTGCGCAACATTCCGTATGTACGTGAAAAGAAATTCCAAATAACTTATAAAGGCCGACTTTTGGACAAAGATTTTCGGCCTGATTTTGTTTGTTACGATGAAATCATCGTTGAATTGAAAGCGGTTTCGGATTTTACCGATGAGCATTACGCCCAAGTTTACAATTACTTGAAAGCCTGCGAAATGGACTTAGGTCTGCTTATCAACTTCGGCAAAAAGTCTTTGGAACATAAACGAATCCCTTGCACCCAAAAATGGTAGCAGAACGGCAAATTATGTAACAACGGCAAATTAGACGAATTCTGCGAATTTGGTTTTGTGATGAATGCGATTCGCCTAATTCGAATAATTCGCCGTTGAAAGAAATCAAACCGTTCCTTAGCCAACGCTACATCCCGGCGCGACCAAGTCGCTAGGCGTCAGCAGCACAAGGCGACCATCCTTGTCCTCAGCAGAAAGAATCATACCCTCGCTGACCACACCCTTCAGCTTGCGCGGCTCGAAGTTGGCAACGAAACAGACCTGCTTGCCAACGAGCTTCTCAGGCTCGGTGTAATACTTGGCGATGCCGCTGACTATGGTGCGTTTCTGCATACCGTCGTCGATGAGGAATTGTAGCAACTTGTCGGCCTTCGGCACCTTCTGGCACTCAAGGACGGTACCCACACGGACATCCACCTTCATATAGTCGTCGAAACTGACCACGGGTTTTACCGCAGCGGGTTTCCAAGCATTCAGCTGATTAGCCTTCTTGGTGTCCTCCAATTTTTGCAACTGTGCAGCCACCACACTGTCCTCGACCTTCTCGAACAACAGCTCGGGCTGGTTGATGAGATGGCCTTCAGGCAGCAAGACAGTGTTCTCGGCATCGTTCCAGCCCTTCACTTCGAGGTCAATCATCTGCTGGAGCTTCTTTGCGCTGAACGGCAGGAAAGGCTCGCTGAGGATAGCCAAGTGCGCCACAATCTGTAAAGACAAAGCCATCACGGTCTTCACACGCTCAGGGTCGGTTTTGATTTGCTTCCAAGGCTCGTTATCGGTGAGGTATTTGTTACCGAGGCGGGCCAAGTTCATCAGCTCTGACAAAGCTTCGCGGAACTTGTAGGTATCCAACAGATGACCGATTTTGGCAGGATAAGCGTTCATCTCTTCGATGACGGCTTTGTCGGTGTCGTTGAGGTCGCCCAAAGCAGACACGGCACCTTCATAATACTTATGCGTCAACACCAAGGTACGATTGACGAAGTTACCGAAGATGGCTAACAGCTCGTTGTTGTTGCGGTCCTGATAGTCCTTCCAAGTGAAGTTGTTGTCCTTAGTCTCGGGAGCGTTTGCGGTCAAAACGTAACGCAGCACATCCTGCTTGCCCGGGAACTCCTCAAGGTATTCGTGTAGCCACACGGCCCAGTTGCGCGAAGTCGAGATCTTGTCGTTCTCGAGATTGAGGAACTCGTTGGCGGGCACATTGTCAGGCATGATATAGTCGCCGTAGGCTTTCATCATACAGGGGAAGATGATGCAGTGGAACACGATATTGTCCTTGCCGATGAAATGCACCAGCTTGGTCTCGGGGTCTTTCCACCACTTCTCCCAGTCGTCGCAGCGTTGTTCGCAGATCTCCTTGGTGTTGGAGATGTAGCCGATGGGCGCGTCAAACCAGACGTAAAGCACTTTGCCTTCGGCACCCTCAATCGGGACGGGAACGCCCCAATCCAAGTCACGGGTGACGGCACGAGGCTGCAAGCCGCCGTCGAGCCAGCTCTTCACCTGACCGTAGACATTCGACTTCCACTCCTTGTGGCCTTCGAGGATCCATTCACGGAGCCAAGGCTCGTATTGGTCGAGAGGCAGATACCAATGTTTGGTCGGCTTCTTCACCAAGGCCGCGCCGCTGAGTTGCGAATGCGGATTGATGAGTTCGTCAGGACTCAATGAGCTGCCGCATTTTTCGCATTGGTCGCCGTAGGCTCCTTCAGCACCACATTTCGGACAGGTGCCAACGATATATCTGTCACTCAAGAACTTCTGACGTTCGGGGTCAAAATATTGTTCGGTCTCCTTCTCAATAAACTTACCCTCGTCGTAGAGTTTTTTGAAGAACTCTTGGGCCGTAACGCGGTGCATTTTAGAAGAAGTGCGTGAGTAAATATCGTAACTGATACCCAACTCCTCGAATGATTTTTTTATGATTTCGTGGTAACGGTCTACAATATCCTGAGGCGTAACGCCCTCTTTTTCAGCTTTGATGGTAATCGGAACACCGTGCTCGTCGGAACCACCGACAAACAGAACGTCCTCGCCGCGCATTCGCAGATATCGGACATAAGTGTCGGCGGGAATATAGACACCGGCTAAGTGACCGATGTGGACGGGGCCATTGGCATAGGGCAAAGCCGTAGTTACGGTGTAACGCTTAAAGTGTTTGTTCGTTGATTCCATAGTGTTATTGTATTTGAAAAACGGGTGCAAAGGTAAAGATATTTGTTGATTTTTGAATTGTTTATTTGTTGAATTGTTGATGGGAAAGCCGAAAATACGGTATTTTTGTAGGCTGAAACCTGCATTTGATAGATGGGCATAAGTATACATATTGGACGCGAGACCGCGAGATTACGGGACATTGGCTTGTCTCGAAGTCCCGACGTCGCGTGTTCCGAAGTCAAAAGATTAGCAGTTTAATTTTGAACAGTTACTCAAATGAGAAAAAAAGACCTCATTTTGTTGGCTATCTTACTAATAACGGCCAACGCTTTTGCCCAAATCACGGGCAAATTTGGAACCTACTACGATCAGCGTGAGCTGCTGTTTGAGGCTATGCCAACCTCCGAAAACGACATCATCTTCCTCGGCAACAGCATCACCGACGGAGGCGAATGGTGCGAACTATTCGAAAACCCCAATTGCAAGAACCGAGGCATCAGCGGCGACATTGTGGCAGGTGTGCTCAACAGGCTTGAGACCATCACCAAGGGACAGCCTGCTATGATTTTCCTGATGATTGGCACCAACGATATGAACCACGGCATCAATAACGACAGCATCGCACTCGGCGTGCGCGAGGTGGTGCAACGCATCAAACGGGAATCGCCACATACCCATATCATCGTGCAGAGCATCCTACCCACCAACGATTGTTATGGCCTCTTCACGGGCCACACCAAACGTTGGCAGGATGTGGCTGTCATCAACAATATGATCAAGACTATGACGGAAGAAGAAAATGTCACTTATCTTGATTTATACAACCATTTTGCCACCGAAGAAGGCAAGATGGATCCGAAATACAGCAACGATGGCTTGCACCTTAACGCATTGGGATACCAACTCTGGAAAGAGATTGTAGATGACGAAATTGGCACGTTGCCTCAACCCGTGCGAAAGAGCAAAATGCCAATTTGGCTCAACCTCTCGGCTGGCGGCAACATTGCAGACTGCTACGACAATGGAACTTTGCCCTTTCGTTATTTAGGAATAGGAGGCAACCTATGTCTTGGAATCACTTTTGAATGGCGACGCTGCCACATCCAAAACGAGACGCGACTATTTTACAATATATTGAAAATCAACGGATATTCTATCGACATAGACAACAAGACAGAATTTCTTTACCGTTTTTATGACAGCGAGCGCAACCATTTGCACCTATGGATGGGGGGATCTCTCCAAAGTTATTATAACAACAAGGAGATACCTGCAATGATGAATGCTTCATCAGGTAGAACCGTTTTCGAGAACCTCTGCGCCGAGGCGATGTTGAGTTATGACTTTGCCTTCATTCATGGTGGCAGCCATAATTTGCTAACCGCCTACGGCAAACTGACGCTACCTTTGGCTGGCTTGGCGATACGTCCTGGCTATGCCTATGTAGACAACTACACCAGCAACATCTATGAATCCAGCACCATTATGAAGGATTACAAGGTCTTTTGCAAGTTTTTCCCTGGCATTGAAACAAATACTGGATTGTATTTCAATCTTTTGAATGGCAATCGCATTGGATTATCCTATCGTTGGAACTACCTCTCAACAGGCAAAAAGGGCAACTACCGTTTTGACAATGCTTTACATTCCATCTACCTTAGCTTTATGTTTAACATTAATTGATGAAAGTCATGAGAAAAAAGCATTTTCCTATACTCTGTTTATCAATTCTCTTTTTTGCGTCCTGCGAACGTGCTTTTATGGAACAGGACGAGCCTAAAGATCCCATCAGTGTGTTCGATTATCTATGGAACAAAGTGGACCAGCAGTATGCCTTTTTCGATGTGAAAGGTGTGGACTGGGACTCGGTGCGTGAAATATACCGACCAAAAGTACACGATGATATGGATAAAGAGAGCCTTTTCCATATTTGCGCCGCGATGCTCAACACCCTGCAAGATGGCCATACCAACCTATTTTCTAGTTTTGACGTCTCACGCAACGACTCGGTGTACTATAGGATGATTGCCCATAAAAACATCGATGAAAAAGTAGTAATACTCAACTATTTAACACTAAACCATCATTCCACTGGTGCGTTTTCCCACAATGCCATCTGCAACGGGAAAGTGGCCTATGTACGCTATGACTCATTTGAGAACACCATCAGCGAGGATGTTTTGAAAAACATCGTGAACCGTTACAAAGACTGCCAAGGTATGATTATCGACCTGCGACAGAACAGCGGCGGCAGCATAAACAACATCCGCATCTTGCTCAGCATCTTCGACAACCACAAACAGCCATTGTATGCCACACAAATCAAATCAGGGAAAGAGCATGATGCATTCACAGATCTTGAAACCGTTTGTGCCACGGACACTTGTATTTTGGAAACGCCATACAACAAACCTGTTGCAGTATTGATTGACCGAGGCTCATACAGCGCAACTTCGTTCTTTGCCCTCTGCACGATGGGCTATCCTAACATTCGCTTGTTTGGTGACTACAGCGGCGGTGGACTCGGACTTCCCAACGGAGGTGCCCTACCCAACGGCTGGGTATATCGTTTCAGTATCACACGCACCATCGCTATCGACGGCCACAACTACGAAAATGGCGTACCACCCACCGAACGAGTCATCCTCGACCCCACCTGCGTTGCCCAAGGCATCGACAATGTGATTGAAGCTGCAGCGGACTGGATTCTTAATTAAGTAAATTGGCATAATTAGTCAACATATTCGGACAATGACAGAATACTGTACATTAATTTCGAACGATTACTTGTCCATATCTATTATACATAGTTGTTTAGTTGACCTAAGACGGACGAATACCTAACATCAAAACAATTTTCCATAAAACAGCAATAAAAGAGAAATCCAGCCGTTAAACCGTCAAATCGATATATTGGAATTTGTTCTATGAAACCTCATTTTTCTTGCCGATGGCTCATCATCGGCTTCGTGTTGGCTTGTTTACCAACACACGCACAGAAACACACCATCAGCGGTTATGTGATGGATGCCGCCAGCAAGGAAACCCTCATCGGGGCGACTGTTTTCGACAAAAACTCAGGCAAGGGCTGCGCTACCAACAACTATGGATTCTACACCCTCACCTTGAACCAAGGCGAAGTGGATTTGCAGGTTTCCTACGTGGGCTATTTGCAACAAGACAAGCTCCTCAGCCTGAAGGAAAACCTGAACCTCAACTTTATGCTCGAAACCAACACCACTTTGGACGAAGTGGTGATTGAAGGCACCCGCGCCACGGTGAGTGCCCGAAGCCCACAAATGAGCGTGGTGGAACTGCCCGTGCAACAAATCAAGAGCATCCCAACACTTTTTGGCGAAACCGATGTACTGAAAGCCATCCAGTTGCTGCCTGGCGTACAGAATGGCTCGGAAGGTTCGGCAGGTATGTATGTGCGCGGCGGCGGCCCTGACGAGAATTTGTTGCTGCTTGACGGCGTCCCCGTCTACAATGTCAACCATATGCTCGGCTTCTTCTCCGTCTTCAACCCTGACGCTTTGAAGAATGTCACCTTGTATAAAGGAAGCTTTCCTGCGCATTTTGGTGGCCGCCTCTCATCGGTGGTCGACATTCGTATGAAGGAAGGCGATATGCAAAAGTACCACGGCAACGCCAGCATCGGCCTGATTTCCTCAAAGTTCAACTTTGAAGGCCCGATTGTGAAAGATAAATTGTCGTTCAACCTGTCATACCGCCGTACCTACGGCGACCTGCTCATCAAGCCCGCCCTATGGATTGCTTCGTGGAGCACACCTGAAATCAGCAAGCTGAGCGTAGGTTATTATTTCTACGACTTCAACGCCAAACTCAACTGGAAGATTTCGGACAAGGACCGACTTTATCTGAGTTTCTACACGGGCGATGATGCCATCTATTTCGGTGTGAAAAACAAGGACTTCGTGTCGGACAGCACACAATACACGCATCGTATCAAGTTGAACTGGAAATGGGGCAACAAAGTGGCCGCCTTGCGCTGGAATCATGTCGTTTCGCAAAAGCTTTTCATGGACGCTTCTGTCAATTATACGCAATACCGCCACAACCTCGGTATGGACTTGATTGAGGAGGACACCTATCTCCCGACCAACACCTTGATGAAAAACGATTTCAATATGGTCTATAAATCAGGCATCAACGACCTGACGGCCAAAGTCGATTTCGATTACTCGCCTTTGCCCAATCACGAAATCCGTTTTGGTGGCAACTACACCTACCACTTATTCCGCCCCGAGGTGCAGTCGATGAAATATGCACAAGACAACTTCGCCGTCGACACCGTTATAGGTTCTTCCAACATTTACGCCCACGAAACCGCCATTTATGCCGAGGACAACATAACCTTGGGCGACATCTTCCGCGTGAATTTGGGCGCACATTATTCGACCTTCACTGTTGAAAGCAAGACCTATCAAAGTGTGCAGCCACGTTTGAGCACCAGTGTGATGCTGGCCTCCAATTTCTCGCTCAAGGCGGGCTATGCCTATATGACACAATACGTTCACCTGCTTTCGAACAGCAGCCTCAGCCTGCCCACCGACCTTTGGGTTCCGGTCACGGCTAAAATCGTCCCAATGAACGCTCACCAATGGTCGGCCGGAGCATTCTATGAGTTGCCGCGCCTGTTCGATATCTCGCTTGAAGGCTACTACAAGACCATGGACAACTTGCTGGAATATAAGGATGGTGCTTCGTTTTTCGGCTCCTCGGAGCGTTGGGACGAGAAAGTTTGTATGGGCAAAGGCTGGGCCTACGGTGTGGAGTTTCTCGTGCAACGCAGCTTTGGCAAGACCACGGGCTGGATTGGCTACACTTGGGCACACTCGAAGCGGCAGTTTGACCGTGAAGGCATGGTTATCAACAATGGAAAAGTTTTTCCAGCCAAATATGACCGCCGTCACGACATCAGCATTACTGTGCAGCACAAGTTCAGCGACCGATTCGATCTCAGTGGCACTTGGGTCTTCAGCAGCGGCAATTGCGGCACCCTCGGCACGCAGCTTTATGAAGGTTTCCATAACGAATGGGGGGTGCCGACCATACAAGCCTTGGAACGCAACAACTTTCGCTTGGGCAACTACCACCGCCTCGACTTAGGTGCCAATTTCCACATTCCTTTTGAATATGGAACTAGCACCATCAATGTCAGCGTGTACAATATCTATAACCACAACAATCCCTTCCTCGTTTATTCAGTTTATGTTTACGATGAAGCTACACTACAGCCCGAAAAAAAGCTGATGCAAGTCAGTATTTTCCCCATCATTCCTTCAGTCAGTTTCAGTTATAAGTTTTAGGCCATGAAAAACACTATCTTAATTCTTATCGCAACCTCATTACTACTCACCTCTTGCGAAAAGGAAATCGAGTTCAAGGGCGAACAAACGGGTTCCAGATTGGTCGTCAACAGCATTGTGGAAACGGGACAACCCGTCAAAGCACGTATCAGCAAGAGTGTCTTTTTTTTGGATAATGAGCAGAACACAGATGCACCCGCCGACCTTGTGGCAACGCTTTATGTGAACGGCAACCTGATAGGCCAAATGACGCCAAAAACCGATACCGTTTGGGATCCTGTTTATTATTGGACTTTGGAACCCAGCTATTACCTATGGGAGACCTACAAATATCCCTACATCCCTGCTGTGGGTGACGTGGTAAAAATCACGGCTTCCGCCAATGGTTTCGACGATGTGGTCGGCTCAACGGATGCACTGCCCGACTTCCCGAATTGCCGAATCAAGGACATTCGGTTGACGGAGAGCGAGTCGTGGCCAGTTTCAGACGATCCAATCGATACCTTGGATTGGCATCATAACGACACCTACGAATTGTCTCTTGAAATCACGGATTTGCATCCTGGCACGACCAACTTCTACAGACTGAGCATCGACGAAAGTCACCATTTCTTTGAAGACTACGACCCTTATCAGAACTTTTGCACCGCATTTATAAAAGAATACTCCGACCCGATTTTTGGGACATCTTCGCTCACAAGCGTCGACCTGATTGAGTACCAGATGGACGAACCTAACGGCACCTTCACCGACCAGCTTTTCGACGGACGAACCTACACTATCAAGTTGCCCATCTGTTTCCATTACACCAAAAACGGCGACTTCGAATCAGGCCCTTGCCGCGTGGCGGTCTATGTGGAACACCTCACCAAGGACTATTACAAATACCTGAACACCTGCCAGCAAGGCGATGAGGTCGACCAATTTTTTGCCGAACCCATTCAGACGCATACCAACGTAAACGGTGGCTACGGCATCGTGGGCGGAAGAACAATGGATACCTTGTGGTTTGCCTTGGAGTTGTCGGAATAAAACATGTAGGGCTGTCACATGTGGCAGCCCTACAAGGATTCGCAAAAAATCAAATTATTTCACCGTCGCAGCCCATCGCTCGATGTCGGCCTTGTTGATGCTGTTGAGCAACTTGCCTTCGCCAAACTTGTAGTTCGGATAGGCGGTTTGCAGGTCTTCACAAGCCTTCTTGATGTTGCTACCACCCGAGGTGGCGAAAGGCACGATGGTCTTGCCCGTGAAATCGTTGGCCTCGATAAAGGTGTTGATGATGGTCGGGGCGGTGTACCACCAGATGGGGAAGCCCACATAGACCACCTCATATTGGTCGAGGTTCTCAACCTTGCCGCCATCCTTAATGGCTGGACGCGAGTTCTTGTCGTTCATCTCAATAGTCGAGCGTGATTGTTTGTCGCGCCAATCAAGGTCGGCATCGGTGTAGAGCTGTTCGGGGGTGATTTCAAAAAGGTCGGCACCGATGATGTCGGCCACTTGTTTTGCGGCATTGCGGGTGACACCCGAAGCCGAGAAGTAGGTAACTAATGCTTTCATGTTTGTTTCTTGTTGGGTTTGTTCAGTTTCGGTCGCTGAGCCCTGCGCTTGTTGAAGGGCGTCATTTTGTTCCGTTTTCTTGTTTTGGGCGTTGCTGCAGCCGACGAGTGCTGCGAGCACCATGATGAATGCAAATTTCTTCATTGTTGATAACATTTTTGGTATTAATTGAAGTTGCAAAATTAATAAAATTGGAATTGCGAACGGTTTTTTTGTAATTTTGCGGTTGGATTGCCAAAGAAAATGCAATTCCACCTCATACCAATCCCACAATTAAACAATTAAACAACCAACAATTAAACATATCTATTATGGACTTAACCAACATCTTAGGCACGCTTACAGGCAATGATGCCATCGGTGCCATTTCACAAAACCTCAAGATTGACCAAAATCAAGTGTCATCTGTTATCACCAACGCATTGCCCTCACTGCTGGGTGCCATGCAAAAGAATGCTTCCACACCTGGCGGTGCCGAGGCCTTGGCCAAAGCTCTTGGCGACCATGCAGGCAACGCAGGCAATATCATCAACAACCTTAAAGGTGCCGACCTTGTCGATGGCTCCAAAATTCTGGGTCATATCTTTGGTGGCGACCTGTCATCCGTATTAAGTGGCATCTCCAAGCAAACGGGAGTGTCTTCTAACGCAGTAGGCAACATCCTTTCATCCATCGCTCCCAGCCTGCTCGCTCTCCTTGGCAAGCAGAACGGCAATTCTGGTGCAACTGGTTTGGGCGGCTTACTCGGTGCTCTCCTTGGTGGCGGCTCACAAAACCAAAGCACTGGCGGCCTTGGCAGTATCTTAGGCGGCTTAGGCAGCATCTTTGGGAAGTAGCAAACCCTATTTGAAAAGACGTTCTTCCACTGCACACCCACCTTGCAGATTTGACTAATACCTTGTAATTATGAAAAATGATTCATCATTATGCAAAAAAGCAGCATACGTTGTTTTATCCATTCTTTTTCTGGGAGTTATGGGGATTCAGCATCTGAATGCACAAGACATTTTCTCCGTAGGAGATTTTTATTATCAAATCAATGATGACGGTGTTTCTGCAACGCTTATCAGCCATATTGACGGCCCGGCAGCGACTGGTGAGTTAAGCATCCCGACAACCATCAGTTATAATGGAAACAACTATGCTGTGACAAGGATTGGAAAAAACGCATTCATTTCGTGCGGAAACCTAACAGGTCTCTTGACCATTCCAAATTCCGTGACCTGTCTTGGTGAAAACGCATTCTTGGGTTGCAGTGGATTGACAGAATTAGACTTGGGAGATGCCTTGGATACCATTGGGTCTGCGGCATTTTATGGCTGCAAAGGTTTGACCGGCTCCCTGACTATCCCCAATTCGGTAAAATCCATGGAAACTGCGGCATTTTATGGCTGCACTGGTTTTACCGGTGCACTGACTATCGGTAATGGTTTGGAACGTATCGAAAAGGCGGCGTTTTATAGGTGCAGCGGTTTTTCCAGTTTGGATCTCGGCGATGCAGTGACATCCATCGGCACTTCTGCCTTTTGGGGTTGCAAAGGTTTCTCAGGTTCCCTGACCATCCCAAATTCCGTGAGCAGTATTGAGCCTAATGCGTTCAACAACTGTAGCGGTTTTACAGGCACATTAACTCTTGGAAACGCATTGCAAAGCATTGGTGGAATGGCATTCTATCATTGCAGCGGGTTTACTGAAGTCATTACTTTGGCCACAGAACCACCGGTATTCACATTTGAAGATGTGTTTGAAGGATTCAACTGCACAACGCTCACCGTACCTTGTCACTGCATCCCTGCATACCAAAACTCGGATTGGAATGGCTATTTCACCACAATCATCGACGATTGC
Source organism: uncultured Bacteroidales bacterium (assembly GCA_946405575.1). GTDB lineage: Bacteria > Bacteroidota > Bacteroidia > Bacteroidales > F082 > Limimorpha. The sequence continues at coordinate 76,368 of CAMJHP010000001.1, forward strand.
AATAATGTACCGGAACTTGATGAAAACATGGCAGCCGTTTATCCCAATCCGACCAGCGGAACAATTCAAATTGAGGCTGAAAATATCGAAGCCATCAGCATATACAATATGTTGGGTGAAAAGTTGATTGAAACTTCAACAAGTGGAAACAACTTCGAGTATGATTTTAGTCCTCATAAGGTAGGCATTTATATTGTCAAAATCCAAACTAAGAAAGGGATTTTGACAAAACGGGTTATGGTAAAAGACAAATGAAAAAAGGCGGCTTAGCCGCCTTTTTTCATTCTACTATTGTCATCTCGTCAATCAAATGTCCCGCTCCTGCGAATTTGTCGATGATGAAGAGCACATAGCGGATGTCGACGCTGATGTTGCGGCAGATGTCAGGGTCGTAGATGAGGTCGCTCATCGTGCCTTCCCAACAACGGTCGAAGTTGAGGCCGAGGAGCTGGCCTTCGGCGTTTAAAATGGGGCTGCCTGAGTTGCCTCCCGTGGTGTGTACGCTGGCAGTGAAAGCCACATGCATGGTGCCGTCCTTGTCGGCATAACGGCCGTAGTCCTTATTATTATACAGCTGCTTCAGGCGCGGTTCCACCACATAGTCGTAGATGTCGGGGTTCTCCTTCTGCATAATGCCTTCGAGCGTAGTAAAGTGGCGGTAGGTCTTGCCGTCCTGAGGCTTGAAACCTTCCACTTTACCGTAAGTGACACGCAAAGTGAAGTTGGCATCGGGGAAGAACCGTTTCTCGGGCTGCATCTCCATCTGGCCTTTCATGTAGATGCGGCGCAGACGGTCGTTGTCTTTGGTGATGCTTGAAATGTGGTCGTATACATTGTCGCGATAAAAACCGATCAAGCTCTGATAGACCTTCAGCGCGGGGTCGTTGGCCAATTTCTTGGCATCCTTCAACTTGAAATTGTCCAGCAATGCATTCACTTTAGCCTCATCAGTAAACATCGACTTGTCGAAGAGCTTGCCAACAAACTCGTTCACATCCTTGATGTCGTTGAGGAAAGCAGGACGGAAGTCAGCGGGCTGGGCCTTCAGGTATTCGCTGAGTGCCATGACAGCCACCTCACGGTCGATGGGCTCATAATAGTCCTTGAAGAAAGTGGCAGTGGTACCTTTCAACTGGTTCAACATACGGTCGATGTCTTCCTGTGGGGTGACTTTAGTTACCTCAGAAAGTCGGGCGAAACGTCCTGCAAAACTGACCAACTCGATGCGCATTCCTGCCTCGACCATATAGGTGTAGGCCAGTTCATAAGGTTCCAATTCCTTATAGTTTTTCTTGAAATACTTCAGCAAGTCGATGTACATATAACGGTTGCGAGCACCCAAGGCCCATTCCTGGAAGTCCTTCTCAAAGGCTTGTTTCTTCTCCACGCCACGGAAGTGGTTGATGCCTTCGGTCACGCCCATCCATTTCTTCCAACCGTTGCCAAGGCCCGCATGTTTGGAGGCATATTGGATACGCACTTTGGGGTCTTGTTCCTGATATTTGTTGTAGATGTCAAGCACCTTACCACGCAGGTCAACGGTGATGGGGTCGATAAGATTGGCTTCCTGGTCCACAGCAACGGAAGGCAAATATTCGTTAGTGCGAGCAGGATAGCCGAACACGAAGGCGAAGTCGCCTTCCTCGGCACCTTTCAAAGAAATGTCCAAGTGTTTGGCAGGCTTGTAAGGCACGTTGTCCTTGTCGTAAACAGCTGGATGGCCGTCTTTATCAGCGTAGACACGGAAGATGCTGAAGTCGCCGGTGTGACGGGGCCAGACCCAGTTGTCGGTGTCGCCGCCAAACTTGCCGATGTTGCTCGGCGGACAACCCACAAGGCGCACGTCGGTGTAAACCTCGTTGAGTAGCAAGTAATACTCGTTGCCCAAGAAGAACGGCTTGATGCTGACCTTATAGGTGGTTTCTTTCTCAACTTGGGCGATGAGCTTTTTTATGTTCTCATCAGTTTTGGCCTGACGTTCGTTTTCAGGCATATCGGGTGTGATGCCAAGCAACACTTTTTCAGTCACGTCGCGCATCTCGCGGAGGAAGGTGACGCTGAGGCCAGGGCAAGGCAGTTCCTCGCCACGGTTCATTGCCCAAAAGCCGTTGGTGAGATAGTCGTGCTCCACCGAGCTGTGCTTTTGGATATAGTCGTAGCCACAATGGTGGTTGGTGAGCAACAGGCCATAGTCGCTGACGATTTCGCCGGTGCAGCCGCCGCCAAAGAGCACAATGGCATCTTTCAAACTGCTGTGGTTGATGCTGTAGATGTCTTCAGCAGTGATTTTCATACCCATTTCCTGCATTTCTTTCTCGTTGTATTGCAGTAACATGGGAATCCACATACCTTCGCCTGCGAAAAGCAAGGCTGGGAAAAGGACCAAGATGGTCAACAGAAATGAATAACGTTTCATAACAGTAATTATTGATGTTGCAAAGATATAGTTTTTTGTGTTCTACACGCAATCCCAAAAATAAAAGAAACTCACCACACGACAAAACAACTCACGATACCAAACCTGCTTCAGCTCAAGGTCGACGTCTTTAGTGCGACTTCGGAAGATATGAATCCTATAGAAGAAATTATGCGACCGCCACTCGCGAACCTGCGACTCAATATCGCGCTGATTAACGGCCATCTCAGGTGCCGATGCTTCACGCAAACTTTCCAAATAGGCACGCATATCGGCCTTGCTTTTCACCATGCACGAATCCATAATGTGCGTATTAGTCGGGGTCACTATGGCATTGTCGATTTGCATATTTTATTTGGTATCGCAGGTCGTGGAGCCTGCCGAAACGCCGTCTTTATTCAGTCGGCACTTCGACGGGTTCATGGAACTTAACTATCTGAGGGTTTGAACACGTGCCGTTGAGTAAGCATAAGTAAGAAAGCAAGTAAGGCACCTAGCGCATCAGAGATGGTCATAGAGGCCCATACACCTGTCAGACCATTACTGCCCACATTGACGAAAATTGGCGGAATGATGTAAATCATCGGGGCGAGGAACAGCACCTGACGCGAAAGGCTGGTGACGATGGCAATCCAAGGTTTGTCGATGCTTTGAAAGAAATTGGAATTGGTAATGGTAAAGCCCACCAAGGGGAACATCACCAGCATGAAACGCATGGCAGGCACAGCGATTTGGATGAGGTCGTCCTCTTTGGTAAAGGCGCGGAGCAATAATTGGGGTATGGTCAAAGCCAATATCGCGCCAACAAAGCCAATCAACACATTGACCTTCATCGTCAAGGTGTAAACGGATTTCAATCGTTGTGGATGCCCAGCACCATAGTTATAACCCGCTATGGGCTGCATTCCCTGACACACCCCAAGAATGAGCATAATGCTGAGGCTTCCAAAAGTATTGACTATTCCGTATGCTCCTACAGCAAGGTCGCCACCATAGTGAATGAGCTGACTATTAAGCAGTGCCACCACACCCGAGGCGGCCACATTCATCAAGAAAGGACTCATACCGATAAGCAGGATGTTACGGAAGATGTATAATTTGGGTTGCCATGAATGACGACGGAAACGGATAAAAGAACTGCGTTGCAGGAAGTGCCACACCGCCACAATGCCTGAACAAGTCATAGAAATGGTGGTAGCCCAAGCCGCACCACCAATGCCCCAGTCCAAAACATAGATGAACAACGCGTCAAGGACAATATTGAGGATGGCACCGCCTGCCAAGATCCACATCGACTTAGTAGGATAGCCTGTGGCACGAATCAAACCCGTAAGGTTGAAGGTGACAGTGGTCATAAACATTCCGGGCAAAACAATGTCCATATATTCGCGGGCATACGCAATTGTATCAGGTGAAGCTCCGAACATAGTCAGAATCTTATCCATAAAGAGATAGCCACCTGTAACGAACAAGAAACCGAAGATAAAGGTCAGTAGCATACTGTTACCCAAGATGTCTTCGGCCCATTTGTAGTCTTTTTTTCCCAACACAATCGACATTCGGGCAGAGGATCCCACGCCCACTAGCGAGCCAAAAGCATGAATGATATTCATAATCGGCATTGTGATAGCCAAACCGGCAATGGCCAAGGAGCCCACACACTGGCCCAAAAACACACGGTCAACAATATTATAAACTGATGCAATAATCTGGCTGACTATGCTTGGCAGTGCATAAACCCACAACAAATGTCTGATACTCTTGGTTTCTAACTCTAATGTCCTATCAAGTTGTTGCATTCCCTAAAGAATTTAAGGTGCAAAAGTAGCAAAAAAATGAATATTGAGTTTATCAAAATAGCGTGTTCTCAATCCAAAAGAAATGTGTATTTTTGCCACTCATTTCGCGAACCCTGCTTTACAAGTTATGCAACCTGTTGAAGTATAGTTTATAAAACCATTTAAAATAATGAGATTCAAGGTATTATTCTTTTTTTGGTCGTGCTTTTTTTGTCTTGCGGCAAACAATTGCTGTGTGTCGTCGGGCAAAGATAGTATTGCTAAAGAATTGAAAAGCATGGAAAAAGACATTCCTTTGCCTTATCATTTAACCTTGGACAAAACGGTGAAACAGTTGGCCAACAAAAGCCTTCCAAAAACTTTCAAAATGTATGAGGCTTTTATTGATTCTGCCTTGCTACAACGAAATATGCCTTTGGAAATCAAATATTTGCCTTATGCTCTCAGCGGAATGAAAACCAACTATTCGAAAGGTGACCGCTGCGGCTATTGGGCTTTGCCCTCCTTAGTGGGGATGCATTATGGCCTTCTTATTGATAGAAACGAAGATGAGAGGCTTCAAATGGAAGCGTCAACTCTGGCCGCTTTGGATTATCTTAACGATTTGAACAAGAAATACAACAACTGGTGGTACAGCATTTTGGCATACGCCAACAGCCCTACCTCGCTGAGCCATACGCTGATACATTATGGCAACGAGCCAGCACTTTGGGATTTCTATGAACATCGGCTGTTGTCTAATACTCAAGTCATTGCCGACTTCATTGCCTGCATTTATCTCGGCCATCAAAATCGTCTCAACTTTACCACCTCTGATAATAAAAAAACAAAAATTGACAATCAATAAACGATGAAATCGATACGCACTTTGGTATTTATTTTTTCAGTGATACTCCTATTAGGGGTAGCCTGGTATTTTTTCCCCGCCGAAGGTCTTGCCATTGGCAAACACTCCTTACGTTTTCCGTCATATGCCGAAGACGTTGCTCCTGCCCAACAGGAAGTGGATGTGGATGCCGTTATTGACAAGGTGAACAAGAGTTTTGAGATGACTTGCTCTGATAATCTTTTAGACAGCATGCGCTTCTTCCGCTATTACTTGAAAGAAAACCCGAACCGTATTTACCTTCCCAACGATGACTATACTTTCTTCGACACTTTGTTCTGTCAATTGGAACATGCCAACGAAGAAAACAAGATCTACCGCATTATGTATTATGGCGATTCGCAGATTGAGATGGACCGTATTTCTTCTGTGCTGAGACAAAAGTTGCAGGAATTATTTGGAGGATCGGGGCCAAATATGATACCTGCCATCCAACCTGTGGCTACCATCTCAGTAACCCAACATGCCTCCAATTTGACACGTTATATGGTGTATGGTGATGCTGCCCGTGCTTCGCACAATCGCTATGGAGTGATGTCACAGTTCGGTCAAGTGATAGGTAACGGCAGCATTTCGTTTTCGCGAACCAACCATTCACAGGCGTTTGCAAAAGCCAAAGAGATCTCCACGGTTTCGGTGCTGTTGGGCAAAAACAGTAAGAATTTCAAAGCTACGCTAAAATGTGACACCATATCACCCGAAACCAAAGTGCTGCCTGCCAACGACAGTGTATCGCTCATCACTTGGATTTTGCCCACTAATGTCAAACACGGTGTCATCAGTTTCAAGGGCAACGCCGAAATCTATGCCGTGCTGTTGGATGGTGACACGGGTGTTGCCGTCGACAATGTGGCCTTGCGTGGCTGCTCAGGCACCATCTTCACTCGCCTCAATGAGGTCACCTTACGACAGTCATTCGATTTGCTTAACACCCGGCTCATCATTATGCAATTTGGCGGCAACCGTATGGCAGGTATTACCTCTTCAAAGAATATTACTCCCTATATTGCCGAACTAGAGAAGCAAATCCAATATATGAAGCAGGTTGCGCCTCAAGCCACTTTGCTCTTCATTGGTCCCGCTGACATGGGTAAAAGTTACAATGGTAAAATGGGTACTTTGAAAGGTCTCCCAGAGTTGAACGACTCACTACGAGCCATGTCTCTACGCAACGATATGGCCTATTGGGATATGTTCAACGTGATGGGTGGTGAAGGCTCGATGGCACAATGGGTAAAGCACAAACCTCCTATGGCTGGCCCAGATTATGTGCATTTCACATTCAAAGGCGCTCAAGAAATAGGCTCTGATTTGGCGAAATCTTTTACCACCTATTACGATTTTTACAAATTGCGTCAACACATGCCAAGTGAGAAGGTCATCGAGTTCATCAATCTTGACCAAAAAGAAGACTCAATCCGTACTTCCGGCCGAGTCAAAATGCCTTTTTATCAACCCCAGTATATTTCAATGAATCAATGAAAAAGTGGTTGGTTTTCATAGGATTGCTGCTGTCCTATGGGCAGCTTTTCACACAAACTTTGCCATGGGTTAAATCTGTGCCCGATTACAAGTTTGCCCATTTTGGACACAACACCATCCTTTATCCTGGCGATAGTTTGGCCATAGAACGCTTTTTCCGAAAAATGGATTCCGTTGTTTTCTTTGGCGAGGGCAACGTGAGCATCATACACATTGGTGGTTCACATGTGCAAGCGGGTGTATTTACCCAACAATTCCGTGACAACCTATTGAGTATCAGCCCAGATTTGATTGGGGGACAATTTTTTGTATTTCCATTTTCAACAGGGGGCACCAACAACCCCACCCATTACATTGTCAGGTCAACAGGAACCTGGACCTACTGCCGCAATGCGGTTCGTAGAGAAACAGACAAACGTATGGGACTGGCTGGTGCGGCCATCACTACCAATGACCCTACAGCTACAGTAAGCATCATAACGAGGGAGAAATACCCCAACGACCTCACTCCCGACTTTGACTTTAACAAAGTGACCATTATCGGATTCTCTGAGACAGAAAACGTGATTCCTGTAATCAGCTATAACAGCAACACCCTCCACGGAAAGTACGACGAATGGCAGTCGACATACATGTTCTCCCTACCCGATTTTACTGACTCCATCTGCATTAGATTCGATTCTGTTCCAGGTGAGTTTACCTTGACAGGTATTCTACTCGAAAACGATATGCCTGGCATCAGCGTCCATGGTGTAGGAGTCAATGGTGCCAGTGTCCCCTCCTATCTCCGTTGCGATGACTTCGAACGCGACCTCAACCTCATCCGCCCTGACCTTATCATCTTTGGCATCGGCATCAATGATGCATCAGAAAAAGACTTTGAAAAAAATAACTTCAAGAAAAACTATGACGAACTGATTAAGGTCATCAAACGCGTCAATCCCGATTGTGCCCTGCTCTTTATTACCAACAATGACAGTTACAAAAAAGTGAAAGTCAAGCGAAAAACCCGATATGAAGTCAATCCCAACGGAAAAATTGTGGAAGACGCTTTTATGGAAATGGGAAAGAAATACAATGCTGCCGTTTGGAATCAATTCGACATCATGGGTGGCCTGAAATCCATGCAGGATTGGGAGAAAATTGGTTTGGCCAAGAAAGACAAGGTACATTTCACCAATGAGGGTTACAAACTTTTGGGCGACTTGTTTTACAACGCTTTGATTACTAGATATATTGAACACATCCAACTGAACGCCAAACAATAAAAGATGCCACAGGGAACCGAAATAGCTTTAGACTTCCTCACCCGAGTCTTTTCGTTCGACAAGGCACATCCCTTGTTGTTCACCCAGTTTTATTTCTGGGCATTTTTTGCCATTGTATTCGCCTTCTTCTGTCTGTTCAAAAACAAGTGCCTGCTGCGCAATACCTTCCTGTTCTTTGTAAGCCTTTTCTTCTATTACAAGACCAGCGGACTCTTCACTTTAATTCTAGTTTTCATTACCTTATATAATTTCTTCGCGGGCAAATGGATGCATACGCGAAAGAAGCATAGCAGCCGTAATTTTGTGCTGGCACTCAGTGTGATTGTCAACCTTTCAACGCTATGCTACTTCAAATATGCCTATTTTCTCACTGACGTACTTAACAATCTGACAGGCTTTGAATTCCGCGTGTTCGATATTTTCTCATGGGTGGGCAACCAAATTACAGGCGACAACCGATTCAGTGTGGATACCATCCTGCTCCCAGTGGGTATCTCTTTCTACACCTTCCAGGCTATCAGCTATATTATGGATGTGTATCGCAAACGCATCGAACCTGTGCGGAATATCTTTGATTTCGGATTTTATGTAAGTTTTTTCCCACAATTGGTTGCAGGCCCCATCGTGAGAGCCAACGAGTTCATTCCCCAGCTGCACAAGAAATACTTCCTCAGCCGTAATCAGTTTGGCATTGCCGTGTTCTGGATTATGAATGGCTTGGTGAAGAAAATCGTGCTCAGTGACTATATCGCGGTCAACTTCATCGACCGTGTGTTTGAACAGCCTTTGCTTTACACTGGCTTTGAAAATCTGACAGCCTTGTTTGGATATTCATTGCAAGTTTATGCCGACTTCTCTGGTTACACCGACATTGCCATCGGTGTGGCTATGCTGATGGGATTTTACTTGCCTAAAAACTTCAATTCGCCTTACAAAGCAAAAAGCCCGGGCGAGTTTTGGAACCGTTGGCATATGTCCCTCTCCCGCTGGCTGAAAGACTACCTATACATTCCCTTAGGAGGCAATCGCAACGCCACTTTCGGCTCATTTTGCATTATCATCGTGATTTCCGCAATTGCTGTGTTTCTATCTGGTAGTTGGTGGGTTGGCTTGGGCGTAGGTGTTGTGGCCTTGATTTTGGCTCTAGTGGCCATTTTCATCCCCGAAAAACGGATAAAAATCACCTCCGATATCAACCGAATGGACACTATGCTCTTAGGTGGTTTATGGCATGGTGCCTCGTGGAACTTTATGATATGGGGTGGACTGAACGGTATCGGCCTGATATTTTACAGGTTCTGGAAAGATTGGAGCATTTATGGTCGCACCTTGTTTATTATGGCGGTCACCTTCTTGTTGCGAGTGCTATGCGTTTTCGTACCACAGCCCGTTTTCAATGTGCTGTTTGTGTGGTGTATGATTATCCTAGTCGGCAACATAATTCGAATGCTTTACAACCTGTTTGGAGGCAAAAAGGCTTGGCAGTGGCTGCAAGACATTTGGGCCATCTTCCAAACTTTCACTTTCATCACCTTCACGCGATTGTTCTTCCGTAGCGGCTCCAACCTCAACCCTGCCGAAGCTAATGAAACCGCCTGGAATACCGCCAAAAATATGGTCAACCAAATGGGCAGCCACTGGGACTGGAGCAAGATTCCGACCATTATTGTCCACTATCAAAATGTGTTCATCCTCATTTTGATAGGCTTGATTATTCACTGGCTACCTGAAAATTTCAAACGACGTTATCGCATTTGGTTCGCCAAGATGCCGTTACCACTGATGATTGTAGTCTGCGCCCTTATCGTGTTTGTCATCTATCAATTCATCACTGCCGACTTGCAAACATTCATCTATTTCCAATTCTGATAGGTCATTGCGAAGAACGGAACAATCCAGAAATCCAATTCTTTGCTCTGAATCATTGATTGATTACATCAAATCTCCGATTGGCTACGCTGAAATCGTAGATTCGATGTAATCAGTGCTAGGCATTTCGACGATGCGAAGCGGGTCTTTAATGCGTCAAAATCTCAAGTCCTGTCTCGGTCATTAGGAAAGTATGTTCCCATTGCGCTGAAGGCAGCTCGTCCTCAGTAATGACAGTCCAGCCGTCGGCACTGTCGACGAAGACTCTCCACGTGCCCATATTAATCATCGGCTCAATAGTGAACACCATACCTGGGACAAGTAGCATACCAGTGCCCTTCTTACCATAGTGTAACACCTCGGGATCGTCGTGAAATTTGACGCCTACGCCGTGTCCGCAGAGGTCGCGCACCACGCTGAAACCATTTTTGTGGGCGTGTTGCTGAATGGCATTGCCAATGTCGCCAACGAAGCCGAAAGGCTTGGCGGCTTCCATACCGATATATAGGCATTCTTTGGCCACATCAACCAGCTTTTGCTTTCGTGCAGAGGTTTGCCCGATGACATACATTCGAGAGGCATCGGCATAATAACCGTCCAAAATGGTGGTGCAATCCACATTGACAATGTCACCTTCCTTGAGGATTTCCTTGGCAGAAGGGATGCCGTGACAAACCACCTCATTGATGGAAACACAAACGCTCTTGGGGAAGCCTTCATAACCCAAAGTGGCTGGAATGGCCCCGTGTTCTATGGTATAGTTATGCACAAGGTCGTTGATTTCAAGGGTACTCATTCCTGCGTGGATCTTCTCGCCCACAAGGTCGAGGATGGCTGTGTTGATGACACCACTCTTTTTAATACCTTCAATCTCTTCAGGGGTGCGGATGAGGCTGCGCTTAGGCACCATTGCACCTTTGGCCTCCATAGCCATCACCTTTTTGTCCAATGCTGTCGGTTCCTGTCCGGCCGGCACACGCCATCTTTTACGCTTGGTAAACATAGTGCTTATTAATTTGGGCGCAAAAATAGTGTTTTTTTAGATACGGCCATTCGACAATTAATCCGTCCCTTCGACAGGCTCAGAATCTTTGGATTTATTTCAGAGTTAAGTGTGTCTGAGCACGTCGAAAACCCCGACTATTTCGCTATTACAATCCCCAACTCCTTATTAATTTGCCTACGGATATCATCAAGGTCTTTCTTCTGTTTCAGCAAAATAATTTGATCGACAGCATCGGTAGCGGTTTTCAACTCCTCTTCAATGGCCTTGCGCCGCTCTTCGATGATAAGATCCTTGTAACGGTAAAGCGAAGAAAACACCGTTGCACGCAACACATCCTCTTCCTGTTTGACAAAGATGCCGTACTTCTCCCATTGGTCAAGCTTGTAAGGCGTCAAAAGCAGATCGGCAGCAAGTCCGGCGACAGTCTCATCCTCGTTGGATGTGAAGAATTGACCATCAGGGATATAACCTTTGTCAATGGCTTGGTCGAAGATATCGAATATCTTTTTGTTGACAACATTTGTAAACACAAAGCCATCCATCTTGAGGTCATCGACAATCAATTGAGCCACAGATACTTGTTCGTAGACTTTTTCACCATTCTCATCCGTACGCTCGTCCACAATCATTTCCTTACCGTACATCAACAGCAGCTTCACCAACTCTCGTTCCTGATAATAACCTGCAGGTAGCTGGTCCTCGACTGTCTCCTCCTGTTTAGGCGTCACTGTCGTGGTATCCGTCACGGGAACCACATTATCCTCAATGCCTAACGTCTTCTTCAGTTTAGAACGCAGTATCTTGTTCAGCTCGTTGGTGAGCGTCTGTTCGGGCATGTCCAAGAGGCGGCTGCATTCTTTCACATAAGTGATTCGGAAGATGCTGTCGGGGATGACGGAGATGGTTTCCACGATGTCGCGGATGACCTGACCACGCTTGATGGGGTCGTTTTCGGCGTCCTTCAGCAGCAACTCAGTCTTGAAGCGAATGAAGTCTTTGGCATTCTCTTTCAGATAATTGCTTACATATTCAACCGAAAACTCCTTGCCGAAGGTGTCGGGGTCGTGTTCAGGAGGCAACACCACCACGCGGACGTTCATACCCTCGGAGAGAATCATGTCGGTACCACGCAGGGCCGCATGAATGCCGGCTGCATCACCATCGTAAAGCATAGTGATGTTCTTCGTATAGCGCTTCACGAGACGGATCTGCTCCATCGTCAGCGATGTGCCGCTACTGGCTACCACGTTCTCAATACCGATTTGATGCATCCGCAGCACATCGAAGTAGCCCTCCACAAGGATGCACTCGTCTTGCTTGGCGATGGCGTTTTTGGCGAAATAGATGCCGTAGAGCGTTTGTTTCTTGTCGTAAATCTCCGACTCGGGCGAGTTCTGGTATTTCGGGCTCTTCTTGTCGTTGGTGAGGATACGCCCACCAAAGCCAATGACGCGCCCCGTCAAGCTGTGAATAGGAAACATTACGCGACCATGGTAGCGGTCATAAAGGCCGTTCTGCCCTTTAATGGACAGGCCGATTTGCTCCAAAAGCTCTTCAGAATAGCCGTTTTTCTTGGCATGTTCGGTAAAGGCGTCCCATTTGGCGGGATTGTAGCCAAGGTGAAATTTTTCAATAATCGGGTCGAAATAGCCACGCTCACGGAAATACTCAAGGCCTATGGTCTTGCCTTCATCGGTATTCCACAGCGTATCAACGAAATACTTGTCGGCAAACTCGTTGATGTTGAACATCTTCTCACGGATGCTCTGCTGCATAATCTCCTCTGCAGTCTGTTGCTTCTCCTCGATTTTGATGTTGTACTTCTTGGCAAGATAGCGTAGCGCCTCAGGATAGGTAAAATGCTCATGTTCCATCAGGAACTTGGCCGAGTCGCCAGCCTTTCCGCAACCGAAGCATTTGAAGATGTTTCGCGCTGGATTGACACTGAACGAGGGCGTCTTCTCATTGTGGAACGGACAATTGCCCCACATATTCGACCCACGCTTCTTCAGCGTGACGAACTCACCTACAACCTCCTCGATGTGAGCGGCTTGTAGGATTTGCTCCACTGTTTCCCTTGGAATGGCCATCGTTGTGTTTTGTTTTGCAAAACTACGAAATTAATTTATACCTTTGCAAATTGAATCAATTCAATGGGCAATGAAAAAGTCACCATATTTGTTGATTGTTTTGAGCATTATCCTCATAGGATGTGCCAAACAGCCTAAGGCCGTCGTTAAAAACAACGACACCACAAATTACATCCAATATGTCAACCCCATCATCGGGACCAACGGCATGGGACATACTTTTCCGGGGGCATGTGCGCCTTTCGGCATCGTGCAACTCAGCCCTGACACCGACACCGTGCCGCACAACATCGACGGCGTTTATCAACCGAGAGTGTATGAATATTGCGCTGGCTATCAACATAAAGACAGTACCATCGTAGGCTTTAGCCACACCCATTTTAGCGGCACGGGGCATTCCGATTTGGGAGACATTTTGGTGATGCCTGTCACGGGAGAAATCAAGTTCAATCCTGGAACACAAACCAACCCCGATGTAGGCTATCGCTCGCGTTTCAACCACGATACTGAGATTGCCGTGCCAGGCTATTACGAGGTCTTCTTGCTGGATTACGGCGTCAAAGCCCAACTGACAGCCACTGAACACGCTGGCATCCATCGCTATACCTATCCGGAAGGCCAAGACGGCAGCATCATCCTTGACTTGCAGCACGGCATCTACAACTACGACGGCAAGACCCTCTGGGCCAACCTCCGCGTGGAAAACGACACCTTGCTAACTGGTTACCGCATCACCAACGGCTGGGCACGTACAAATTACACCTACTTCGCTATCAGCTTCAACCAACCTATCAAGGACTACGGCTATCGCGAGCTGGAAAAGCCCAAATACAACGGTGGCTGGGGCAAGTTTGATGTCAAACATAATTTCCCCGAGATGACGGGGCGCAAGATTGTGGCTTATTTCACCTTCGACAATCCTCAGACCTTGGAGATGAAAGTTGCCCTGTCTGCCACCAGCACCGAAAGTGCTTTGCGCAACCTCCACGCCGAGACCGATTGTCGCGACTTTGAGCAATTGTTGGCCGAAACGCAATCCAAATGGAACAAGGAACTCTCCATCCTGCAAGCGGAAGGCACTGAAGACCAGAAGGCGATGCTGTACACTTCGCTTTATCATACTATGATCAATCCCTCCATCTATATGGATGTAGATGGCCAATACCGTGGCCTCGACCATAACATCCACCAAGCCGAGGGCTTTACCAACTATACCGTGTTCTCGCTTTGGGACACCTACCGCGCCTTGCATCCGCTTTTCAATGTGCTGCAACCACAACGCAATGCCGACATGGTGCAATCCATGCTGAAACACAGCGAGCAGAGCGTCCACGGGCTGCTACCCGTGTGGTCGCACATGGGCAACGACAATTGGTGCATGATTGGCTACCATGCAGTGTCCGTGCTTTCGGATGCCTATGCCAAGGACGTAGTCCGTCATTGCGAGGAGGAACGACGAAGCAATCCAGATGAAAAAGCGATGCTAAACGCCATGCAACGCAGTTCGACTTGTCCCTATTACGTCAACCTTGATGACTACCAAAATCTAGGATATGTGCCTTTCGACAAAAACAACGGTTGTGTCTCCATCACTTTGGAATATGCCTATGACGATTGGGCCATCTATCAAGCTGCATTGAAAGCCGGAAACCAAGAAATGGCTAACATCTACAAGCAGCGCGCTGCCAACTGGCGCAACACCTTCGACACCGAACTGGGTTTCGCCCGTCCCAAGATGAGCGACGGCACTTGGAAAGCACCTTTCAGCCTCTTCGACACCGAGGGCGAAGGCTTCGTGGAGGGCAACTCCTGGGTGTATTCGTTCTATGTGCCGCAAGATGTGAAAGGTCTCATTGAGGCTATGGGCGGCGATGCACAATTCAACCACAATCTCGACACTTTATTTGTCATGCAACTGCCGCCCGAGTTCTTTGAGAATACGGAAGACGTCACTGAAGAGGGTCTTATGGGCTGCTACAATCATGGAAACGAACCCGCACACCATATCGCCTACCTTTACAACTGGACCTCACAACCCTACAAGACCCAATACTGGCTGCGCGAAATCATGAACCGTTTCTACAAGAACAACATCGACGGCCTCTGCGGTAACGACGACTGCGGCCAGATGTCAGCCTGGTACATCTTCTCTGCGATGGGCTTCTATCCCGTCTGTCCAGGTAGTGACCAATATGTGTTTGGAGCACCTTATCTGCCTTATCTGAAAGTGCGCTTGGGCAATGGCAAGACCTTGGAAATCAAGGCTCCCAACGTAAGCAATGAAAACCGCTATGTGCAGAAAGTGACACTTAATGGACAGGAAATCACCAAGCTTTACCTCACGCACGAGCAATTGATGCAAGGTGGTGAACTCGTTTTCGAGATGGATAGCAAACCGAATGTGAAACGTGGTCTGAAGCCTGAGGACAAACCTTATTCCTTGTCCGAATGACAATTGTGATTTCCATATAAGTCAATAAAAAACTGGTGCCGTAGCAATCTCCACGGCACCAGTCATTTTACACCTCGTACAAACACGAAGTGAATCTTATCAGTCGATGACAATCTTCTGAGTCTTCACAGTGTTGCCATTGCTCAGACGGAGAACATACACACCAGCACTCAGATTGAGGCTATTGTTATAGCTGCCATTGATTTGCTCGTTGCTGAGCACGCGTCCCATCATATCGATGATTTGCAGGGTAGCTTCACCTTCGTTGTTGATGACCAGGTTGTTGCCATTGAAGAAAGCGAAAATTTCACTTTCGTTGATGCCGTTACTGGCACTGAACACCAAACGGAAGCGATTGGCATTGTCGGCGGCGTTGGCCTCAAAGGTATAGCTCGGAGTGGCAAGCAGGTCGACATCCGTGTTGGCCTTATTGTCAATCAGGTGCAGGTAGGCGAACTCCACGTTCTCGCTGCTCATGCTAATGGTGTAGCGACCGCTCTCCTCTGCCTTGAAGCTCACGGGAACCTCTCCCACCTCTTCGCTGCGAACCACCGCGTACTCTTGGCCGTCCACTGTGATGTAGAGCTTCGTCCCGTTCGGGTTGAGTTGGATCTTGTGAAGCTGGCGGCTCTCTCCGAAGCGAACCATGGCGCGGTCGAGAAGGCCGTTATTGCCGCTCAGGTTGAGGGACAACACTGACTTGCCATTGTTGGGGTCCTCGGTGGTGAAGGTCAAGGCCTCATTGTTCGATTCAGCCTCGACAAACACGCCTTCCATAGGTTGGAGGCTCCTGTTAGTGGCTAGCATAAGGTTGGTGCCTGCACCGTTCATCGTGTAGAAGTCGCGGCCATCGGCAACGTAAGCAATATCAGCGAAGGGGTTGCCCACCAGGTTCCAGCCCGACCATTCCGCGTTTTCGGTCTTGGCCAACCTGACCTCGTACTCGGCGCCCTCGATTGGCATGCCGCTGAAGGTGATGCTCGTTGAGTCTTGGCTGGCATAGAGGTAGCCCTTGCCTGAAACGAGGTTGAACTGGTTCGGGTCGTAATTAATCCACTCCTTACCCTCGTCGTCGCCTGCCTCATTGAAATAGTACAGGTCGAAGGCTTCGGTAATCATACCGTCAATGGTAGTGGGATCCACACCGTTCTCTCCGCTGTTGAAGGGGAATGCGATAAGGCTGTAGTTGCCTTTGCCTCCCTTGTGACCAACAATGTTGAGGGTATAGGTCTCAGTAGTGGCTTCAACTTTTTTCTTGTAGAAAGAGAAAGTCTGGCCAGCGATGTTTCCAGTAGTGTTTGTATAGCATCTCCAATCTTGTGAATTGTAAATACCAAGATAACGAGAAGTGGCGACATTCTTAAGATAACCACTTTCATTATCAAGAACGAAAACATTGTTGGCATCCGTTCCTACGCGAACTCCATTGTTGGAGTTGGTGCAATACAGCCAAGTCTCAGTTTCACCATTCGGATAGAAGGTATAACCATCATCAGTAATGCTGATGTTCCACTGGAGGTTGGCAGCAGGTTCGGCCGACAGCGTGCCTTCAACCACAGTAACAGCAACAGCGGCAGGTGCGCCATTACCACCATCAACAGGCATAGCATAAGTGTCGCCGTTGTCACCCACGATGACGAAAACATCGTCCTCAGTGAGGTCAGCAAGGTTAGTCAGCACCCAAGTGCCAGGAGTTACAGGAACGTCCTCAACAGCCGTAGCGCTGATGGTAACATTCTCGCCAGGCATTTCGAAGGTGTAGGTGAAGTCGTCGGCAATATCATTGACATGGTTCACACCATTCACCATCAAGGTTTCCATTACATAACCCTCGTTGGCAACAATGCTCAGCATGATTCCGTCGCCTTCAGTCACTTGAATCTCGCCGTCACCTTCCATGACCATTTCGTCATTCACGAAGGTGATGAGCTCGAGGTTCTCGAAAGGCTCAACCGTCAGGGTGTATTGCTGAGGTTCAGTGTATTCAGCAAGAGCGATGTTGCCCAAACCGACATTGCCACTGACCTTTTCAGTGTAGATCCACTTGATATAACGAACGTTTTCGCCCAAGTTGGTGAACTCTTCGTTTTGGGTTCCGCTTATTTCAGTGTAAGTCTTCAAATCAGTGAAAGTAACACCATTTTCTGACGTCTGCACTTTAAAAGAACCTCCAGAGAAGCTGTTGTTCTTGATATCGAAAGTGAGGGTGCCGGGGCGCTCGTTGAATTGGAGCAGCAACCAGTCGCCAGTGTTGTCGAATTTCAGTTGGGTATTAGGATTAGTCGATGCGTTATAATCCGAGCCGAGACCTTCCTGGTAGAGACCATCTGTCTCTTCAATGGCAGCCTTGCCGTCGTTAAATGAGAAGGGCAGTTCAGCGTATGTGGGAGCCACATATTCCTCTTGGTTGACAGTGACGATGGCATAAACTTCTTCCAAATTATCATCAAAGGTATATACCTTCATGTAAGCCGTGCGGGCTGCGCCGTTGTTGGCATCGATGATGTAATCGAGGGTGTAAGTATCATTGTTTTCATTGATTTCAGCATTAATCCAATCAGGATCGTTGCCTTCGAGTTCAACGCCATTGGCATCGCAGAAATAGTAATCGAAGCTGATGAAGTTTTCGATGTTTTCGTAGGTGATTGCAAGGGCGCCGTCAGCACCTTCAGCAGGAGCATTGATGGTGTTGGGAGTCACGGTCACGATAGGATCAACGACGGCAGGATGTGTCAAAGAAACCAGTTGGCAATCTTGACTGAACTCGTAAGTCGAACCATATTTGGTCAAATTGCCATAAACCACGACGATATCATTAACTGCAACGTTAGCAGCCTCTGTCCCACCGCAACGATAAGCACGAAGAGTAGCGCTATTACCAACTTCATCAACGATATCAAATGTGATGTTTCCATAAGTTGAATTATACGCAGTTACAATCTCCGAAACAATACCTGTGGCATACACGCCAGTAACACCCACATTGGCATCAATGGCAGCGCGGGCATCAGCCACAGTGTAAGGATCTTCTAATGTGCCGGCATGGTTCAAAGTGATGAAAGCGTATTCGGCAGCGGCAACAGCACTGTTGTCATATCCAGATTTGGCAGCCATGGCCTTAATGGTCGTATTAGTACTGACATTGATAGCTCCAGAATAAACCGTGCTGTTTGTGGTAGGATCTTGGCCATTGGTAGTGTAGTAAATCGTGGCGCCATCGGTAGTGCAGCTGATGCTCACGCTTTGAGCTTCAGTGTAAGTACCAGCAGCGGGGCTGAAGGTGGGAGTAGCGCAGGTGGGATTGCCGCCAGCATTGTAGTAATATTCAATCTTTGAAACCGTAATTAATCCATTACTAGAACCCGAAGCACATTCAAATTCAATCTTATAATACTGATCGGCAGTAGGGTTGGCCAATGTCACAGTCTGAACACCTGTCGATTTAGTATAAGTACCTGCTTCAGTCCAATTAGAACCATTTGAACTGCTATACAATTTAATTGAGTTAATTTTACTAGCAGTGATTGCATCGATTGTCAAATCAACTTTAGTAATTGACTGACTGTATGCAATAGAAGTAGTGACTGAACCTACCGAAGTGACATTTTTACGACCAAATTTGACATAATTCCAATTCTGACCATTCGTGTTACCATTTGCAACAGACCAGCTAAAATCGCCATTGCTTGCAGTCCAAGCTGAAGTGTAGTCGTTATTTGTTCCATGAGTTCCACCGAACAAGCAAGTCGAATAGACTGCTTCGGCTCTTGTCTGTCCCCTCATCCCCATCGGGATAGCGAGAATTACGAGCAGCGCGAGGGCTGCAGTTAGGATTGTAGATCTCCTTTTCATTTTCTGTTTTGTTGATTTTTAATGATTAGTAATATGTTATTTGATTGTATTTCAATGTTTTAATTAGATTTGTGGAAATCCTTTAAAGCGGGTGCAAAATTAGAAAAAAAAACTATGTTTTTAACACCAATTAGAATTTTTTTTCGAAGTCCTCATCATCATTCATTTTCAGGAAAATGTGTACCTTTGCAGCCATGAATATTGCCGCATTGGTTTCGGGGGGTGTCGACAGCTCCGTGGTGGTGCCACTGCTGAAGGAGCAGGGCTACAATCCACATATCTTCTATATTAAAATAGGTATGGAAGGCAAAGAAGACCTGTCGAGCTGCCCGTCGGAGGAAGACATTGAAATCACGACCTACATCGCTAAGAAATACGGTTGCAAGTTCGACATTGTGGACTTGCAGCACGAGTACTTCGAGACCGTTGGACGTTACACTATGGAGATGGTGCGCAAAGGCCTCACCCCTAACCCAGACGTAATGTGCAACCGTTGGATTAAATTGGGTGCCTTCGAGGAAAAGGAAGGTCATAATTTCGACAAAATAGCCACAGGACATTACGCCCGCTCTTGGGAAGACGAGAATGGTTTTTTTTGGCTCGGCACAGCTGCTGATACCATTAAAGATCAAACCTATTTCCTGAGCCGCATCACCTATGCCCAGCTGAGTAAGGTCATCTTTCCCATCGGCGACATCCCCAAAACTGAAGTACGCCGATTGGCCGCACAATACAAACTGCCAAGTGCAGAACGCCATGACAGTCAAGGGATCTGTTTCTTGGGCAAAATCAACTACAACGACTATATCCGCGAATACCTCGGCGAAATGCCTGGCGACATTGTGGAACTGGAAACAGGCAAGAAACTAGGACACCATAAAGGCTTTTGGTTCCATACCATCGGGCAGCGCAAAGGTCTTGGTCTTGGAGGCGGACCGTGGTTTGTAGTAAAAAAGGACATCCCGAACAACATCGTCTATGTGTCGCAGGGTTACGACCCCGTGGCGCAATACACCAACATTGTTCCCTTGGGCGACTTGCAACCTATGAATCCCTCCTTGCAGTTCGTTGACGGACAACGTGTTCGTTTCAAGATCCGGCATCAGCCCGAGTTCACCTATGGTACGATCTGTCTCACAGAACGTGGTGCCGACATCGTCTCGGAGGTGGCCATCTCAGGTGTGGCACCTGGGCAGTTTGGCGTGGTTTATCATGAGGTGGAGCCGTATGTTGTTGGTAGTGGCGTTATTTGCGAGTCGGAGGAGTCGTTGACGGGTTAAACTCGGGAAACAGCGGGCTTTCTTCTGCCCTCCCTACGGGACTTGGCTGAGACAGGCGAGCCAGACTAGAACACAGAAAACATAAACACTATGGCAAACACCTACACAAAACTCAATATCCACATCGTGTTCCATATAAAAAGCACTGGCATCTGCATAAAGAAAGAAGACCTGCCTCAAGTCTTCGCTTATATAGGAGGTATCATACGAAATGTTGATGGCTATCCTGTTACCGTTGGCGGCATAGAAAACCAAATCCATATCTTAGCCACCATGCCGAAAACCATAAGCGTGTCCGAGTTTGTGCAGAAAATCAAAGCCAATAGCAGTAGGTGGATAAAGTCTCTTGGCAAATACTACGAATCGTTTGCCTGGCAAGAAGGCTACGGTGCATTCTGCGTCAGTCCATCGCTTCTGAAAAAGACCATACATTATATCGAGACACAAGAAGAACACCACAACAAAGAATCCGTACGTGCCGAATTCATACGATTCCTCCAAGAAAACGGCATCGAATTTGATGAACGTTATCTCCTCTAACCCAGAGTCCCGTAGGGACGACAGACCAGTAAGCAGGCGACTTAAGTCCCTGCTCTTAAACATATGACAATGAGCAATATAAGCAATAGAATCCTCTACGAAGACAACCACCTCATCGTGGTCAACAAGCTCCCCTCAGAAATCGTACAAGGCGACAAGACTGGCGACAAGTGCCTCCTTGATGACGTCAAGGAGTACATCAAGGTGAAGTACGACAAGCCAGGCAACGTGTTTGCTGGCCTTGTCCATCGTATCGACCGCCCAGTGAGTGGTGTCGTGGTGTTCGCCAAGACGAGCAAGGCCCTGTCGCGTATGACGGTGAAGGTAAAAGACCGTGACTTCCGCAAGACCTATCTGGCTCTAGTAAAAAACCATCCACCTAAACAAGCCGATGTACTCGAGGACTACCTGGTCAAGAACGAGAAGATGAACAAGTCGTTCGTTGTGCCTGAAGGGACAAAAGAAGCCAAACTGGCACGACTCAGCTATCGTGTCATTGGAAAATCAGATACATTCTATCTACTTGAGGTCGAGTTATACACTGGTCGTCATCATCAGATTCGCTGCCAATTGGCGCATATCGGATGCCCCATCCGTGGCGACTTGAAATACGGTTATCCGCGCAGCAATCCCGATGCATCCATTAGCCTGCATGCCTGGCGCATCGCTTTTGAGCACCCTGTTTTAAAGAATCAAATCGTAATCACTGCACCATTGCCTACAACGGCTCCTTGGACCGCATTCGAGGTATAAAATAATTATAGCAGGTTTACAATTCCTTTCAAGAAAATGAAATAGATACCACACACCACGAGCAGTATACCGGCACAGCGATTCATTATTGTGGTACGTTGAGGATTAAAAAACACCTTCAGTTTAGCTGCTCCCCAAGCCTTTAGCAACTCACACATCAAAGTGGTGCCAAGGATAAGAGCGAAAAACACTATCGTGTTGACCTTGTTGCCGCCCATACTGCCTGCCACAACTGCCACGGCAGAAAACCAAAAAATCCAGACAAATGGATTCAATAAGTTGAGAACAAACCCTTTACCGAGCATCAAAAGCCACGAAGGCTTGTCATCCTTTTTCTCCAATATCTCGTTGGTGTGTTTCTCTAAAATCGATTCCTTCTCCTCCACCTTTCGTCGAAAAGTGAAAATGCCGAACAACACCAAGATAACGCCCGCCCCAATACTAAACAGCGTCACTTCAAGCTCTGAGCGCATTACCACTTGCACCGAGGTCAGGATGTATAACGAAATGATGATGGCATCGTTCAAAACGACTCCTGAGATGAACCATGCCGCCGACCTGAATCCCCGATGAAGGCTAGTCTGCACCAAAGTAATAAAGGCCGGACCCATATTCACAATTAAGGAAAGAAACAAACCTATTACGACGGCCCATATCACAAAACTAAACGACCAGATACGGCTAAATTCAGGTAGTTTCTCAAAAATATCAGAAGTGTTTTCCATCACTTAAACCATTAAAATTCAATGTTTTTCACATATTCCTTCCACATTTCAAGCCGTTTGCCTTTCAACACACGCGGAAACTTGGTAGCACCGCCCCATTTACCAATTTTCTGCTCCATAAATTCATAGAAATATTTGGTGGGGAGCACATCCACAAACAACTCCTTGATGGCTTGTGTACGCTCTACGGCATAATCATCGTTCAACTTGCACAGATGCTCGTCAATGAGTTTCAAAGCCTTCTGCTTGTCGATGGGCTCATCACAGCCTAAATACCAATGGTGTGCATACATCGTATCGTAACGAATGCCCGCCACTGTGAATTCGGTGATTTCAACCCCGAGTTCCTCTGCCATCATATCGACGGCACGGGTCATGTTGTCCTGCGAAAGATGCTCGCCCGTGATACTCAAAAACTGCTTGGTTCGTCCCGTAATAACAATTTCGCAATCCTTGGTATTGAGGAATTTTATCGTGTCGCCAATGAGATAACGCCATGTGCCAGCACAAGTGGAAAGCAACAAGGCATAATCCACACCTTCCTTCACCTCCGAAAGCAACAAAGTCTTAGGATGCTCCACAATGGCGCCTTCTTCATCGAAATTCTCCTCATTGAAAGGCACAAACTCGAAATAGATGCCATTGTCGACCAAAAGCTGCATCACGCGCTTCTTCAGGTCAACTTGATAAGCGATGTAACCCTCTGAGGCCAAGTAACTTTCAACATAAATCACTTCCTTACCAAAAATCCGCTCAAAACTCTTCTCGTAAGGCGCAAAAGCCACACCGCTATGCACATACACCATCAAATTCGGCCAAATGTCATGAATGGTCTTGAGGTTGTATTCCTTGATGATGCGTTCAAGAAGGATTTGTACCCAAGCCGGCACACCCACGATGACGCCAATGTCCCACTTGGGAGCGGCTTTTACCATAAGGTCCATCTTCTCGGCCCAGTCTTTTACCTTCGAGATCTTCTGTCCTGGCTTGTAGAAAGCCTCGAACCATGATGGGATTTTCCCTGCTGAGATGCCTGAGAGGTCACCGGCATAATAGCCAAACTCTTCGTTGTATTGCAAGTCGGTGCTGCCACCAATCATCAGGACACCACGGTTGTAGAAACTCACAGGGAAATCGTAGCGTGTGGCAGAAACCAACTGGCGTATGCCAGCGCGGGTGATTTTGTTATTCAAACCTTTGGTGATTGGAATGTATTTGCTGGCTGCCTCAGAGGTACCTGAACTCAATGCAAAATACTTGATTTTTCCGGGCCATGCTATGTTGCGCTTACCCTGTAAGTTAAGGTACCACCACTCGTCATGCATCTTGTTGTAGTCGAACACAGGTACGCGCTTGCGATATTCTTCAAGGATGTCTCTCGACAACAGAATCTCATCAAAATGATAGAACTTGCCGAATTCTGTAAACTGCGCCTTAACCAACAGTTTCCGTAACTCTCGCTTCTGTGCACGTATAGGGTCGGTGTGGTTTTGACGAATTTCGACTGGTATATTCTTAATCTCCGCAGCGGCTTTCACTAAAGCACCAACGACGGGAATGGGCATATTTTTTCTTCCAATAATCGGTAATTTCATGACTCGCTTTTGAAAAACGGTGCAAAGGTAATGAAAAAGCCTTACTTTTGCACCATATTCTTTCAAATCATATTACGATGAAAACACGTTTTTTATTGTTCTTTCTGTTGGGCTGCCTCTTTTCTAAAGCCCAAAACATTGAAGTAAATGGCTTGCAATCAGGTGTTTGGGAAGCTGATACGGTTTTCGTCACAGGCAATGTCGTTGTTCAGAATTCGTTGGACATTGTTCCTGGAACCACCGTTATCTTCAATGGTCATTATGGAATCAGCATCGAAGATGGAGCCATGATGAACGCTCTTGGGGCGGAAAACGATTCCATCCTTTTTACTATAGTCGATACCACCGGATTTCACTTCTTCAACCTAGGCCGAGGTGGCTGGAATGGCATCCGCATAGAAAAAGCTGGTAGATGTAAATTTGATTACTGTCGTTTTCAATATGGCAAAGCCGCCCTTGATAATGACCAAGACGGCGGTGCCTTGCGCATCTTCAACTGCGACAATGTGGAAATCAGCCACAGCACCTTGTTTTGCAACTTCTCGCGCGAACATGGAGGTGCATTGAATGCTGAATGGTCGAAAATAATGATACACGATTGTGAAGTGAATAACAATTTGACTTACACAGAATTGGACACAGTTTACTTTATGTATGGCGGAGGCCTACGTTTCATCAACTGCGAGGTAGACATCACCGACACGGACTTCCGTTACAATAATGGTCAAAGTGCCATCGGCGGGGCTTTGAGCCTTGATAGCTGTTCTGTCAACATCGACCGCTGCCGATTTGAGTACAATTATGGCATCAACGGGGGCGGACTCTACCTGATTCGGTGTTACGACAACCCTTGCAGTATCACCAACTCGCTTTTTGCCAACAACATATCGGGGCACTTTGGCGGTGGCTTTGCCATCAGCGACTCCTCGCCTTTGGTCAGCAATCTCACTGTGGTCAACAACCTATCCATCGGCGTCAATTGTGGCGGCATCTTCTTCTATCAGCAGAGTTCACCCCAAGTATGGAACTGCCTAATATATGGCAACGCCAACAACATCCCGTTGGACGAACCCGTTCAAATGTGGTCTTGGACCTACGACGGTTATGCGCCTGAGTTTCACAACTGTCTGGTTCAGTATGGTTTAGATAATATCTCAAATTATGAAGTTATTAACACTTATGAGAACTGCATCAACGAAGACCCTCTCTTCGCTGACCCTGATAATGAGAATTACCGACTGAGTTCCGAAAGTCCATGCATCAACGCCGGCTCGCTTATGACACCTGCTGATATTCTCAACGGCCTCGACTTGGATGGCCACCATCGGGTCAGCAACAACCGTATTGATATAGGTGCCTACGAATTCGACTTCACGGGCGTTCAAGAAACTGCTCAAAAAGAAAACTTTATCCGCATTGTTGGCAATCCCGTTACCATTTCAAGTTACGCCGAAATCGAGTTTGACAACGAGAATTGTTTGATGGCAAGCATTTATTCCATAGATGGGAAAGCGTTGATTAACAAGGATTTGGGATATACCCAAAAGGGCATTAACCGTCTCGAAATTGGAGAGATGTTTTCCTCGTTGTCCGCAGGAACCTATTTGTTTGTTGTTAAAACTGCTGAAAAAGCATTTGTAGCCAAAGTCGTTAAATGATTGCCTTGTAGGGCTGTCACACTGTGGCAGCCGCAATGTTTCGGCTGCCGTAATACGACAATCCTACAAGCCTGTTTTTATAGCCTCGTCGTAAAATTGCCGTCTTTGTTCGCGACTGACTTTGTATTTTTTGTATTGCCCAGTCTCGAGGTTGCAGTCGAACAGCGTTTGGATTTGTGAGATAAAGAGGCGTGAATAAAATAGATTTTGGTAGGCCTGCTTCTCCATCATAAAGGTAATGGTCTGCTTGATTTGATTTAGGTCCAAATCTTCTTTGGTGAAAACGAAGAGGCCAAACTCATTGAATTCACCATAAAAGCCATTATTCACCTTATCCATCTTGATTTCGAGAATGCGCTTCAGAGGCAAAGCCAACGACCAGAATTCATACTCGTTGCGACCGATGAGTGTGCCGTCACCCAAACCATAGGCATAACCGCTTTGGTTGATATGACGCAAGTCTTCTGCATTCACCTCCTTGACATCTTCGCCAGCCATCTCATTGACTAGGGCATTGGCCACGTTTTTGTTTTCGCGGATGGCTCGTGTCACTTCGATACCGATACTTTGTTCCTCATCCTGCAAGTCAGGCCGGTCGCGGTTGACCAAATGGGCATAATGCTCGCCCAGCAGTGTGGCCAACGAAACCATGGCATAACGCTCAAAGAAACAGGTATCGAATTTCGGGGTCAGCATCGGTTTTACATTTTATTTTGTCAGTAATAGTTTCTGTACTTTACCGTTTTCGCCTTTGATGAAATACAAGCCTTCGGGAAGGTCGCCCAAATCGATTCGATGAGTGCCAGGCGTCAAATTGTATTTGGCCACTGAACGGCCTTGCAAATCCATCACTTCGAGGTTTGTAGCGGCTTCTACTTTAATGGAGAAACAGCCTGAAGTCGGGTTGGGCCAAAGATCCAAATGATGATCCTCAGATTCGGCGATGCCCTCGCCTCCTCCACCATTGCCAACGAAAAACTTGTGTATTTCGGTCATATAACCGATGTCGTATTGGTTTTCGCTCATATACCAATTGTGATTGCCGCCAATAACCTTGATGTGTTGCAGTTCGGCATCACCCTCGTAAGTATATCGCACAAAACGCAATCCATCGTTTTTGAGATCGGGGAAGGTGTCGATGACGGGTTCGCCGACACAACCGTTGGCATTTTTCCAATAATCAAGAATAGCATCGACGCTGAGTCCCAAGTTACCACCAAAGTATTGCGAATTGCCATCGTAACCCACCACAGGATCCGTAGTGCCATGAATGTGCAACATCCTCACGGGTGCTACGGCCGTTTGATTCGCCATGGAATGCGTAATCAGTCCGCTGACAGGTGCACAAGCGGTGATGCGATCACCATACTCGATGGCCATGCGATGCGTCATGAAACCGCCCATCGAAAAGCCCGTGAAGAAGACACTGTCTAGATTTATGGGATATTGCTCGGCCAATGAATCAAGAAGCGCCATCAAGAAGCCTGAGTCATCGATGCTGCTTGCCATCAGTCCAGCATTCCACATGGTTGCACCCGACTGAGATAATGCTTGAGGAATCACAACTGCCCATTGAAACTCATCGGCCACCTGTTGGAAATGGAACTCATTGTCCAACCGAGTGATGTTGTCGCCCAAACCATGCAAGAAATACAGGATGGGCATCGTCTCAGAATGGTTTTCTGGTATCTTAATGAGATATTGCCGCTGCGTGCCTTGCCATTCAAAAGTCTGAATCTGTGAGAAGAGTTGACCGCAAAGCAGTAGAAAAGCTGATAACACACTGATTTTAAATATGTTTCTTGTTTTCATAGTGATAAATGCGATTGGATTATTTTTGGCAAAGATACGCTTTTTCCTATTGCTTGACTATTCTTTTGACTACAATTCCTTGATGCGTAACCACTTTGAGAAGATAGACGCCAGTGGGCATCCCGTCCAACGAAAGACGAGTGGTGCCTTGTGCGGTTTTGTGCAAAAGGATTCTATTATCGACACTGAAAAGAAAAATGTCGGCTTTTATCCCTTCAGGCAAATGAAGCGTCACTTCACCACGGGTCGGATTCGGGCTAACATCAATCTCAGGAGCTTGTCCATCGATAGGCAACGCACTCGGCACTGGACGCTGCCATTTCCACAACGAGTCGTAAACCACATCATGAACGGCCGAACGAATGTGATGAGCTGTCTTCGGACTTAAACCTACTTCGTATGTAATGCTGTCAGGGTCGCGACCAAACATCATGGCATAGAAAGCACAGGCGGCGGCATAGCTTCCCGCCATAGAAGGATGACTTTCATCAGACATATACAACTCTATTTCAATATGTTTGTCGCGGAGATAATGCCACACGCGACCCACGGGACACACCGAAGCATCGTTGGCCTCGGCCATATATATGTAACGCGCATAGAGCAGGCTGTCCATACCCTCGTAAGTACTCATCATAGGATACATCAAACCATATTCAGTGTCGCCATTCTTGCGGCCCCAGGTCATATAAAACATAGCCTCGCCTTCAGGATTGAAAGCGTAGATGGAATCGACCAAACGTTCCGCAAAAGGATAGACCATCTCCTCCACCATTTCAATAGGGAAAGCCGGCAACTGGCTCTGTTCCTGCAGCACCACGAAATCCCATCCGCCTTGACAAATCTTGTCCATCGAAGCGTTGGAACAATGCATCTCGAAGGTGCAAGCACCAGGTATATTGCTTGCATATACCAACTCATCGCCCATACTTTGTGCTATGTCGGCCACCATCCGAGGCAACTCGTTAACCGAAGTGTAGCTGTTGCCCGCAAAAAACACCCGTTTGCTTTGTTGCGCCCACAGCGGTCCACAGCAAAGCAAAACAATAAGTATAATGCTGATTTTAATGCAGTTAGTCTTCATCGTTTGATTTCCAGCCTCATCACTCGTGTCGGTTTTGTCGTCCCCGTCAGTTTCTCGTCGATGCATGTCTCACCAGTAGGCTTGAACCCGCATTTCTCCATCACTTTTCCTGAGGCTGGATTGTCGAAATAATGGCTGCTGATCAGCGATTTGATGTCTGTTGTCTTACGAATATGGTCGAGCATTAATGCAAGAGCTTCCGTGCAGATGCCTTGGTTCCAATAGGGTTTGCCCACCCAATAGCCCACCAATGGCTCGCCTTCTCGTGCCGGGAGCTCACTTTCGGGCGCAAGCAAATAGCCTATTGCACCGATGGCTTCGCCTGTCGCTTTGAGTTCAATAGCCCAATTGGTGTTGTTATGAAACACAGTGTGGATAATCTCCAGGCTCTCTTCCACACTCTTATGCGGTGGCCAGCCGGCACGAGGACCGACATCAGGGTCGGAGGCGTATTTGAAAAGTGCAGCCGCGTCATCATCGCGCCAGGGGCGGAGTAAGATTCTCTCGGTTTCCATTTTTTATCATTTGTTTTGTCTTTTCTTCCTATCGTAGTATTCTGCCGTAGCCGTGAAGAACACATCACCACTACTGTTCAGTGCGGTCTCGACTGAGTCTTGAACCACGCCGATGATGAAGCCGACGGCGACTGCTTGCATGGCCACATCATTGCCGATGCCAAAGAATGAGCAGGCCATAGGAATGAGCAGCAATGATCCACCAGCCACACCTGAGGCACCGCAGGCGCCGAGGGTGGCGACGAGTCCCAAAAAGACCGCCGAGGCAAAACTGACCTCCACACCCACGGTATGCGCCACGGCGAGTGCAAAGACAGTAATAGTCACAGCGGCACCATCCATATTAATGGTGGCACCCAAAGGGATGCTCACGGAATAGAAATCTTCGTCAAGGTTGAGTTTCTTGCACAAAGCCATGTTGATGGGAATGTTGGCCGCCGATGAGCGTGTGAAGAAAGCACTCAGTCCACTTTCTTTCAAACAGGTGAACAAAAGCGGATAAGGGTTTTTGCGCAGCATCGCAAAGGAAATAAGCGGATTGAAAACCAAGGTGTTGACCAACATACAACCCACCAAGAGAAGCAGCAGGTGACCGTAAGTGGTGAAGACTTCAAGGCCGTTTTCCGATACCGTTGTAAAGACCAGTCCTAGAATACCGAACGGCGCAAACTCAATGATCCATTTCACCACTTTGGAGATAATCGTGGCAAAATCGTGGACCATAGCAATGGTAGATTTATTGGCTAACTTCTTGAGGGCAATGCCGATGATGATGGACCAAAACAAGATGGCGATGTAGTTGGCATTGGCGATGGCCATAATGGGGTTGGCCAGCATACCCGTCAGCAGATTGGTGAACACCTCCGACAACAAACCCACGGCTCCTTCCATCTCGGTCACCTTGCCCAGCTGCAAAGTCACGGGGAACATGAAACTACCCACCACAGCACAGAAGGCCGCGATGAAAGTGCTCAGCATATATACTGAAATCAAGGCGGCAAAACGATGTCCGTGCCCTTTGCCCGCCTTGGCGATGGAAGAAGTCACCAACACCGCCACCAATACGGGAGCGATACCTTTCAAGGCACTGACGAACATCCTGCCAAGGATACCGATGCCTGTCCACGAAGGCACTAGCAAACCCAACAGCGCACCGATAATCAATCCAATAAAGATACGCAACATCAGGCTGACGTTGGTGTATTTCTTTATGATGTATGTGGGCTTATTCATCATAATTACCATATTTCTTGATTGTTAAGCCACTCCAAAGCATTCTCAAAAGGTGTTTCCGTCCACACATCAGGAGCAATGGGGTCGTCACAAAAAGCTTCTCCCGTGCGGGCAATGTCTTCGCCAATGGTGAGCACAAGTTGTGAACCACCAGGAAGCGCAAAAGGTTGATTGCAAGAGCAATAACCCGCTGTAGGCGAGCCAAAGGTGCGCGTATTGGTCAACCCTCTGAAGCAAATCAGGACGGCTTCGCCCGAGCTGCCTGTCCAATCGTCGGTCAGCAGGGCGACAGGGCAATTGATGGGTGCTTGTTTTTCCAATCCAACCGTTTGCAAGACAAAGAAATTGTTGACACTCATTGGTCTTGTACGCGAAGAGAATTTCAAGATGACATCATCAGGAAGGAAGCGATGCACTGCAGCAATCATCGGATACATATTGCCGCCTCGGTTGCCACGTAGGTCGATAATGGCACCTTGTAAGGCGTCGGGAAGGTCGTTAAGCACCGTGTTGGCGTATTTAAGGCCCTCATCCGAATTTCCAGAGAATGCTGGTAACTTGATGAAAGCAATGTTGTTTTCCAGCAATTCAACCGTCGGCATTTTCCAAGAGGAAGTGTCGTTCACTGTCACTTCATCGGTAGTCATCAGGTAGGTATGCTTACCTCCTGCCACCTTGCCCGCTTGGACGACAATTTCTTGTGCCTCATCAAGACTTGATGGCTTTGCCGAGAGCGCTTCTTGTTTGGCTTTTTCCCATTCAGGTCCTTGGGCAAAGATGCCGTGTTTGTCCATAATGCGTACGGCTTTCTTGACATACTTTGCGTTCGGGTCGGTGCAGGAGGATAGGACAAGGAGAGTCAGTAATAGGATTAGGGTTTTTCGCATGATAAGAAAATTTGATTGCAAAAATACAGTATAAGCCTTGTTCCCGCAAGTTTTTGGGATATTTGTGAAAGAATTCTATCTTTGCAGTGTAAAAGCGACGAATCATCTGCATGAAAAGAGAAACCTACGAAGCACAGAAAGCCTTTGCTGGCGAGAAGAAGCCATCTATGCTTCGCCGCTGTGTAGGCATAACTGTCAAATCTAATACCCACTATACCCCTTCCCTACTGGAATTGGCCGACACGGTAGGCAGCGACCGACCAATTTGCTCATCACTTGTGACAGCTATTTCGACCATTGTTTTTTTTGCACTATAACCTCCGATTAAACGCTATATATCACTTGGATTGGAAAGGGACCCACATTGAGCTCTACTCATTCCCTCAAGACCCAATCAATATCCTTATTGATAGCCTCGTCAATGGTTATATTTGACAAGGCGGCTTTTTCCCTAATGGAATTCAGCCATTCTTCGTTCTCAAGCATTTGCCTTCGGATACGATCACGCTCTGGATTATTGATTTCCATAAGTACCTTGTCGATACGACTGTTGCGGCATTCGGGAACAGCAGCTCCATTGAACTCATCAAAATAAAGCCCTGGCTGACTCATCAACAAGTATCGCGCATTGTCTTCAATGGACTGCTCCACATCCAGTCCGTTGGCAATGGCATTTTGCTCGATACTGCCATACCATTCCGGTGTGTTCCTGATATCCTCCTTGATTTTCTCGACCTTATTTTCCACAATGCCTTCATCGAAATAAAAAGCGCAAAGCGCATTTGTCAAAAAATTACGGTTCAAATCATATAAGTTGTTCGCAGAATAAAGCAGCATTACTACATCTGTCGATAACAATTCCCTTAACAAATCCACTTCTTTTACATTTGAATGCAAAGGATCGTCAAAAACCGTGTTGTTGTAATACCAAAAATGATGGGTGTCAAACATTTGATCCAAAGGTAGGCTGTACTGCCATTCCCAATAATACGAATCTCCTACCACTAGCCACTTTGGCTTCATAGCCGTTGTGTCATTATCAACCATAACATCAACATAGTAGTTTTCATCCGTTTCAATAGGCCACATCAGATTCATCACCCCCTCAAGATCAGCGTCAGGATTACGCGTTTTGGCTAAATAGGGTACACTAAAAGACAAGTTATACATATTATGTCCGCTCAACGCCTCCATATAGCGAACCAAAGTGTCGGCTGCATAACAAGCCGATTGTATGCTCCAATGAAAAGAAGACTTTAGGTATAGCGGATAAGAAACTGTATCTTTTATTTGCATATAATAATTGGCGAGATTCAAATAATTAATACCCAAAGAGTCAAACAACGGAGTAAAGAATTCCATTGCCTGTACTCCTGAAGGACGGTTGTATTTCCTTTTTTTTTCCAAAAGATACTCTTCGCAGACTTTGTCTTTACAAGGCGGTAGGCATACGAAGAAAGAAACACCTTGCTCCTTTAGAACCTTCTGAAGTTGGTACAACATAATGGCGGAAGCCCTCATTCGACGAACCACTTCCTCATTGTGCTCGCCATAATCATAAACCAATTGGTGGTCGTGGTTTCTGACCATAGCCTCATCGAAAAGCCATCTTTCCTTACCCACATATATCGATTTGTTCTGAGCCTTTCGGAACAACGACCACGACATTTGGTTGTAGCAACGGACAAGCAGCTCACGAAAACCGATGTTCTCCGACAAATACTGCTCTTCCTGCTTCTGAAACGTCCCGTTCATCCAATTCTTGAAGTTTAACTGAGGCTGCTCAACTTTTTCCGTCACACCATTCAGCGGCTTGAAATCGAACAATTTGGCATATTGCTGCACGGCAGGAAAAGCCAGTAGCATCACAGAAAGGACGAAAAGCACAGTATAAGACACCTTTTGTTTCATAATTCCAGCATCTGAACTGCAAAAATACGTTTTTTTCAATTTCATTTCATATTTGCCCCTCAAAACCGACTATCGTTTTGCCGTGACCCTAATACGAAGATTGTCATATAACATCGTAGTCTTGTCATAGTTGCGCAAATATGCTTTCATAACCTTCCCTTGGCTTTCACCAGGCACCGCAATGGAGATATGGGCTTGAAAGCGCTCCCTTCTCCCCGTATTCAAGGATGTTTCTTCCTCAGAATTCAGCAATACTGACGCATAATAGTCGCCTAGTTCCACCACCAGCAAAGGTAGCTCCCTCAAAGTGTCGAGTCCATGAAGATCGAAGGCAATGTCGAGATACACGTCTTTGTAATTCATATTCAGTTTCAAATCCTGAAGCAAAGGCCCGAACATCTTGGTGGTGTCAACAAAAGCCGAATGATTATCACCTATTTTCTTGACATAATATTTGTAATACTTGTCGTATCGGGATTCAAAATCAACGTCAAGACTTCTCAAGACCTCAAACTCTTTATTATTGATATTCAAATGATTATGTAACACAGCAAATTGGCTGATGATGGTGTAATCTGCCAATTCCGACTTCAACTGACTAAGACGGTTTTCATCCTGAACCTGATGCGTCAATAATTCCTCATCCAATGAGAAAACTCGATTAATAGATAGCAAAAACTGATTATCGACATACTCTACCACATCACGGTTATTAAGCATGAAAGCCTGCTTTCTTGTATTCCGGAAAGTCCTCATAGTATCCAAGGACCTACCCATCCAGTGACACTCTGAGTTGATATGGTAGTCGTAGTTCGCTTGAAGATATGCATTCAAAGTCGGCGCGATATCAAGATGAGAGACCACAGCCTTCATCGACCGTGGCTGCTTGACCATCGGAGAAAACAATAAAAGTGGAACATGGTATTTGCTCAATGTTCCAGTGAAGTTCAAAAGCCCCATACGGTGGTCTCCCGTGAGAATGAATAAGGTATTACCATATTCAGGCAGGGTTTTATAGTAACCCAAAAGCTCACGAATACAATCGTCCATATAGCGGAAACACGCATAGACATTCGCATTCTTCACGATGATGTCCCGTTCCCGTTCCGACACCTCAGGGTGCTGTGACACTATTTCCATAACAAGGCGCTCATAGGCTTCCACCTCCTGAAAAAGGAATGGCTCGTGGGTAGTGAGTGTCATAAGGATATCGGCTCTGGGTCGAACATAAAGTTCCTTTTGCTTGTTCCCAATCATTTGACGAACCGACTCCCTATCATCTAGTCCCCAACGATGGGCCTCATTCAACAATTGATAGTTAGTGCTGTCAATATTACGCGCATCGGGAAGACAAATCTCATCCACTTTATTAGCCTCCAAAAATACATCATATCGGCCATACGAAGGAATACAGCCATAATAATACGATATCGTATAGCCGTTGTCTTTCAAGTCACGCAACAAAGAATGATGGTCGGGCATAGGCCTGCTGGAAGTACAGAAACCATATTTCCCATAGGGTGCGGAGACAAAGATTGAAGGCAAGACCCCAAAAGTCCGTTCAGCAGTTGACAGACAGTTTTCCCAATAAAGACCTTGTTGTTTCAGGCTGTCGATGAACGGAGTGAAGGATATCGCTGGGGTTTCGACACCAGTAAGATGCTGGCCAAAACCTTCGATGATGATGAAAACTAAGTTGGGAGGCAAGCTGTCACTGGTTTGCTCAAGCAAAGTGCCCAACACATCAGGATCGTCTGCCTTACGATAGAAAGGATATTCCGGGTCGAGAAAAACAAACTCAGGGTGCAAGGCTTGATAACGCTTGGCAGCCTCAATTACGGACTGGCTCACCTCCTCATCAAGCATAGTGAAGCTATTTCGTGTTTCTCGAAGATAATCCGTGATTTTGATATAAGCATACGAAGGCTGATTGACGGCCAAACAGAAATCTTGGTGTTCTCTATAATAACGCTCTTCGCGAATCAGCTTCTTATATGGTATGCTGCAACTCCATACCAAAGCGGTTAGAAGCAGCAACACAGAAAGGCGGAATCCTATCGTCATCTTCTTCCACAGCAAACTCAGTGTTACCAATACCGCAATGGTGGAGACAAACCATAGGAATGGCGTGGCAGTGACCGAAGCCGAAGAAGTCGCTGCACCTTTTACCTCTTCGGGCGTATACACCAAAACCACATGGTCCAAAGGCATAGAAAGGTTACAATAATACTCTGTCAACAAAGCCGACACTATTCCGTAGAGGATAATCAATCCAAAATAAACCCTTTGGGTCGTCTTTGGAAAAAAGAAATGAAACAGCAGATAAGGAAGCGCAAGAAAGGCTATAATACGGCACAATAACGTCAAGTCGAAAAGCGAACCGCCCAAAATTCCCCAAAAATGGGAAGCATCGATGCCGAGACGAATATGAACTTCAGCGATAAAAAAGAGGCGGAGCACCATCATAAAAAACAACAGAAGAAGGTTCTGTCGCAACCAAGAACAAATGCCCTCACGCATTGGCTGAGGGAAGACAGACTCTATTGCACCCCCTTTCATCTCCTTCATAATCCTACAGACTTGATAAAACACTTCATCAGAAACTCCGTATCACGCTCCATCCAACTTTAATTTCCGAATATCATTCGACGACAATCTCATAAACGCGTCCTTCGATGTCCGACTTGTTGTAGGGAATCAACCCCTGCTCCCAAACGATGGGTGGCCACCATTCGCTGTAATGGTATTCCTGTGTAACAATGGCTTTCATTTGGTTGTTCGGAATCGAGGTGAACTCGTTGTTCATATAGCCCATCACCCGCATTTTGTCAGGGCTGGGGCCGAGACGCCAAATGATTTCAGTGGGCTTCCACTCTATTTCGTAGTAATACCATGATTCCTTGAAATCCTTGTTGCTCATCGGAGCGCGCTCGGTGAGTGCCTTGTAGAGCTTGTACCAACGAAGGGTTTCAAACTTATGGTTCTTGCCGTAAGGGATGCTGTCGATGCCCCAAGAGAAATATTTGGGAGAAGGTACGGCGAGGTCCCAGTTGGTGCAACAGTACATCACGTCGTCGTTCAAGGTTTCGTCCTGCTCAACGCAAATCGAGTCGGCACGACGGCCATAGTAGTTTTTAGGCCAAAAACGAGAGGCTTTCACAATTTCAATATCAATCTCTGAATAATGGTAGTCAGGATGACGGACTGGGGTTTCCGAATCATCGTTCTTGTCCACATAGCCACCTTCGGCCTCATCGTGACGACGGTTGTTCCAAGCGTGGTTATCGCTGTAAATCAACCAAAAAGCATATGTCAAGCCATTCCAAATGTTCTCCTCGTTGAGCATCACAGGAAATTTGATTTTGCCACGAAACTTGCCGTAGGTAAAGCCAACGCGAGTACGGATGCCTGTCGACTCTTTGCGCAGATGGTCCAGGTCGTCGTTGCCTGGATTGATAAGGGAAATATAACTACCGTCATCAGAAAGACGCACGGTTTGACACGGCGTTTCAGTAGTCACGGGCCAATTCATCTGTAATTCGGTGCTGTCGAAGCGATGACGGTTGACTTCGTATTGTTCACGAGTATAAGGATCATCTCCCCCAACCACATCCTGGATGACAGGGATGTTGCGCAAGGTGTATTGCCGACTCACCTCACTGAAAAACTGCTCATATAGCGCCGATCGGTACAATGAATCATCATTGCCACAATGGCAACTGGTAGTATCCAACTGATAACCCATATTGTTCACCTTTGACTCGTCAATGAAAACGCCTTTGTCGACAGAAATAACAGCCCGCGTCTTCAGCTTTCGCCTTGAACGGATGACTTTAATGTTTTTCGAGGGATGCGTCTCAAACCAGCCGTAAGGGTTCACAAACTGTCCATTTTCGTCGGTCTGCCCAATATATTGCACATAATCAGGGATTTCTTTCAAGCCTTCCTCTTTGCAGAGCACAAGAATGAAGCTGTATTCGCCCACACGAGGGTTGCGTTTCCAGCGGTGGTTCACCTCGCCTTGGTTCTTTTGGTCGTTGATGACCCATAAGGCATCTTTGTAAAGCTGTTCGTCCGCACTGCAACCATTCTTTTCCGCCTTCTCAACGATGGAATTATACCAAAGTTCCTGATTCCGAATAGATTCCATCACTTTCTGGATATGCACCTCACTGAAACTATTCTCCGAGAGATCGGCACCATAGTATTTCTTTTCGTCGCGCGGGTTACCCACAATGCGGAAGACATCTTTCGTGCGGTGGTGCTCAATAGGTTTGAATCCGATGCTCACGTCCTCCCAACTGCCGTAGAAATTCTCGTTAGCCAATACCGAGGTGTCGGGAAACTTGTAGCTCTCGTTCTGATAGTAAATCTTATAGTATTTATATTTCTTGGACAAAGTAAAAAACCTGAATTCGAACAAACCTGAACCGTCCTTGGTCTGTTTCACCGAAGGTAGTGTAACGCCCTCAAGCACAGCGCTGTCTAAGTCCATATCAAGTGTGACGGTTTTATTGCGCCCGAAGTTCGACATTGGACGGAAATAGTTGGTCTTCAACAAGATCAAACCCAGTAAAAGCAGTAACCACCAGTATTTCTTTTTCTTGTCTTCCATAAGAATAGTTTTAAGAAACAAAAATAGGTATTTTCGTCCAAACGAAGAAAAAAACAGCTTAATATCTCACGATTCTTTGGGTATAGTCACCAATTTTCAATAAATAGACACCTTTCGACAAACGTGGATGGATGGTTATCCTGTTTTCACCAGTGGCAAGCAAGCAAGGCATAACGAAGACTTTCTTGCCCATCATATTGTAAGCGACGATTTCGGTGGCGGAGAAACGCTCAGCATCAACGACAATGTGTATTTCATCTGAAAAAGGATTAGGATAACATTGGAAACCAACCAATTTTGACTCCTCAATAGATACAAATGCATTTAATTCCTCAATGATAACCTGAGGCCTCTCTCTCAAAAAAAGATCAATAACAGCCATACAATAATTCTCCCATATGGGATAATTTCCCGGATTATTAAAACGATCAATCTGACGGGGAACCTCATTCATCAATGTCTGAAAGATATAATCGAAATAGGGTTTCGTGTCCTGATAGGAAAAGGTCGTGAAAGCCAATTGGTTGAATCGGCTAACAAACCGTTCCAGAAACTGTTCGTTTTGAAGCAATCTTCTAAAAAACAATGTAGCTCTTCGACTTGAAGGCCATGTGGCATCGCCTTCATAAGTAGCATTGGCAAAAGCATTCAGTCCCTGCTCTTCGAGACAGCCATCTCCATCATAGAAAATCCAACGCCATTTGCCGCCATCTTCTTGCCAACATCGCAGGTTGGTAGCAGGCCAGTCAACGTTCTCCACAAAAATCTCAAAAATAAAATAGTCAATAAAATTCGAAATATCAATGTGCGCTTCAGCGTAAGCATATTGTTCAGGGTCGGCAAGGTCAGCCTGCTCCATCCACGCATATAGTGCATCAAAGTTGGCTGGGTCGCCACATTCAACTTCTTCCCATTCCTTGATGATGGTTAAATCATCCTTATCAACACCCAAATGGTCGGCCAAGTAATGCTCATCGGGCTTCTCTTCCACATAATAAACGCCCCAATATTCGCCATTGATGAACAAGACACTAGGCCGCGACGACAGACTCTCCACATCAAGAGACTCAACGATGCGGTTGCAGATGTAGTCCTTGCAGCCCGATCCGTTCCATGCACTCATATAGGGTCGCAGAACCAAGCGTTTGAAACTTGCTATCAGTGTGGTTTCAAAAAATCTGTAATTGATGCGTTTATGGCCATATTCTTCTCTGGCATAGAGTGTATAACCTTTTTGACTTCGCCAACGCGACTGTTTCCCATGGGTGCGCAACCCGAGTTGTTGACTCACACCCCTATTGTCAAGCTCATAGAATTCGAAATTGCTCATACGTTCCCATTCACGACCTTTCATAAAATAATTGCCCGTGAAATAAGGATTCAGTGAGTCGTAATAGATTCCTGGCACAAAAATACCTGTCTCAAAATCAAACAAATCCAAGGAGTCAGCACAAAGTGAGACGGCAGGCAAGCCATGAGTATCACAGCCCAAGGCACGGATGAAATAACTATTTGTCACCACCTGACTCACGCAGCTATCGTTTTCATCAAACACTGCCGCCCGAATCACAATGCAATGTTGCACCGAATCGGGGAGATAAAACTCGTTTTCCGGACAATTGACAATAGTGTAAATGTCTGATTTCGAATAAAGTCGTTGATCCAAAACCAAAGCCTCTTCGTATAAAGGCGACTGTGGTGTCGGACGGTTACCATTAGTGGTGTAACGGATATGGTTTTGCGGAAAACTATGATTCAATTCCAATGAAAAGACATCGTCATAAAAACCACCATGCACCGAAAAGACCACCGTGTCGTTTTGTGCGTTCGCAAAAAACGCGGTAAACAAAATAAATCCTATGAACCACAAACTTCTTTTCATATTCATTTTATTATCCTGCAAAAATACGCAATAAATTGCAACACAAGTCGAAAGAAAGGCTTTGTCTATCTATTTAAAACAACAAATTATTAAAAATCAAATTATTGCACCACTGCAATTACTAGCGTTGTCTATCTTCTTTGCAAAAAGAAAGGCAGAGGTCGCACCCCTCCGCCTTTCCAAAAATAATAGACCTATGTTAGATTTTCTCTTCCTCTTCAACGCGCAACGGCTTCGGCTCGCTCTTGCGGATGTCGAGCTCGTCAATCAAATTGGTAGCACCGGCGTACTTGTCGATGATGAAGAGCACGTAGCGGACATCCACGTTGATGGTGCGTTGGAGTTTAGGCTCAAAGTTGACATCACCGCTCATGGCTTCCCAGTTGCCATCGAAGGCCAGACCGATGAGTTCGCCCTTGCCATTCATGATGGGGCTGCCGGAATTGCCACCAGTGATGTCGTTGGTCGACAGGAAGCACACGACGAGTTCACCGTTGTCATCGGCATAGGCTCCAAAGTCTTTCTTCTCGATGAGTTCAATGAGGTGCTTAGGAGCATCAAACTCGTAATCGCCAGGGACATACTTTTCAAGGATGCCGTTGGCGGTGCAGATGTAATCGTAGTGTACGGCATCGGCAGGCATATAATCCTGAACAGAACCGTAGCTCATTCTCATCGTCGAGTTGGCATCGGGATAGAGGCTCTTGCCAGGTTGAGTGGCAGCATAATACTCACGCAGACCCTTCACAAAGATATGGTCGTTCTCGCTTACGGCTTGCATCGCTGAGCGATACTCACCCATATGATTCATGATGACTTCCATCATCGAGGTGTTCATGATGTAGGCATAGTCCTTACCGATTTTCTTCGGATTGGGCTTGGCCAAGAAAGCCTTGATACTCTCAGGCGTGGCGAAGATGGAGTTGGTATAGACATCCTCAGCAAAGGCATCAATGTTGCCCTTGAACTTCTTGTCGATAATCGAGTAGATTTCAGGCAGTTCCTCGCCCTTGAAGGCATTCTTGTAGGTCTTCAGCATCTCAGCGAAGGTCTTCTTCTCCACTTGCGGGTCGGTCTCGGCGAAGAGTTCGTCGACATTCATACCTTGGAGCAGCATAAGAGCCATTTCCTGGGCTTCCTTGTCCTTGCTTTGGTAGGCCTCGTAATAGGAAGCAAACTGGGCAGCAATGCCTGCGGCACCCACATTGGACACGAAGTTGGGATAATAGATATACTTGGCCACGTTGCCCAGGTTCTTATAAGCAGCTTTCAAGTTGGGGAGGGCGTTCTTGTATTCGGTCTTGTTGTTTTTGTTCACCCAATTGGTGAAGTCTTTTTCCATAGCGACCTTGGTTTCGCTCACCTTGTTCTTGCGGAGCATCTTGCACTGGCCGATGAAGTTCTTCCAAGTGTTGGCGAGACCTGCGTGATTGTCGGCATACATCAGGTTGATGTGGTCATCGACCTTCATATATTCTTCCATCACTTCGAGTTGCTTGCCAAAGATGTCGATGATGGTGGGATAGAAAGTGTCAACATTGTAGTCGATACCATAGCTCGACATATAACGTTCGGTGCTGCCCGGGAAACCCCAAATCATGGTGAAGTCATCTTTCTGCACACCATCGAGGCTGATGGGCAGATGATGCTTGGGAGTCAACGGCACATTGTCCTTGCTGTAGGCGGCAGGATTGCCGTCCTTATCGGCATAGACGCGGAAGATTGAGAAGTCGCCTGTGTGACGGGGCCACATCCAGTTGTCGGTGTCGCCACCAAACTTACCAATCGAAGAGTTGGCCACGCCTACGAGACGCACATCGGGGAACACTTGATAGACAAACATGTAGTACTCGTTGCCCTCAAAGAAGCCCTTGATAACTGGGTTGTACTTGCCGTCTTCTGAAGCCGCAGTTTCCAATTCCTTGATTTTCTTGCGGATAGCAGACTGTTGGTCTTGATAATCCATATCATCAGTGACCACGCCGAGGATGTCCTTGGTCACATCTTCCATACGGACGAGGAAGCTGGCTGTCATTTCGGGAGCGGGCAGTTCTTCGCCATAGTTCTTGGCCCAAAAGCCGTCGCGGAGATAGTCATGTTGGTCGGAGCTGAGTTTTTGGATAGCACCATAACCGCAGTGGTGGTTGGTGAAGAGCAGGCCGTGCTCGCTCACAATCTCACCTGTGCAGAAAAAGCCACGAGGCATAGCATCGCTACCAAGACCCACGATAGCGTCTTTCAGACTGCTGTGGTTGATGCTGTAAAGCTCTTCAGGGGTCAGTTGCAGCCCCATCTTCTGCATGTCAACATAGTTCAGGCGCTCGACGAACATCGGGAGCCACATGCCTTCATCGGCATACACGCGACCCACCGAAACCATGATGGCCATCGCGATGATTCCTAATACTTTCTTCATATAATCAAAATTTAAGATTTAAAATTTAGAATTCAAGATTCGCATAAAGCGGCGGCAAATTTAGAAAAATAAATCGTATCTCCCCTCGAAATTTTCCTTGATTCAACAATAAAACGATTCAACACTTCAACGATTCAACAATAAACCTTATTTTTGCCGCAAATTACCACTCATGGAAGACAATTACCAACTGATTACCAAAACTGCTGCTGGACTCGAAGACGTGCTGGCAGCCGAGATAAAGGCTTTAGGAGCAAAAAACGTGCGCCCCATGCATCGCGCCGTCATTTGCGAAGGCAACAAGGAATTGATGTACCGTATTAATTACGAGGTACGCACCGCTCTAAAAGTGCTGAAGCCATTCAAGAACTTCTTCGCCAAGAACCCCGATGACTTATACAATAAGGTAAAGGAAATCAACTGGTGCGAGTTGCTCCGCACCGACCAAACTTTCTGCATCGATGCCGTGACGAGCGGGCGGTTTTTCACCCACTCGCAATACGCCGGACTGACTGTGAAAGATGCCATTGTCGACCTATTTCGCGATGTATATGGCATCCGTCCAAATATCAACACTTTGAATCCAGATCTTCGCATCAACCTGCATATCCGCGAGGACAAGGTGACCATCCTTTTCGACAGTTCTGGTGAATCGCTGCACCACCGCGGCTACCGCAAACAAGTCGACAAAGCCCCAATGAATGAGGTTTTGGCGGCAGGCCTCATTCAACTCTCGGGCTGGAAGGCTGACAGCAATTTCTTGGACTGCATGTGCGGTTCGGGCACATTACCCATCGAGGCAGCGATGTATGCTATGAAGATTCCTCCAGGCTACTACCGCAAGCAATGGGGTTTTATGAAATGGGATGATTACGATGCCGACCTTTGGCAACGCATCCGCCAAGAAGCTGATGAAAAGATTTGCGATTTCGACCACGAAATCTGGGCTTCGGACCGCTCACCTAAAGCTGTGGCCATCGCCGAGGGCAATATCAACTATGCCCATCTACAACACGACATCCATCTGATGAAGAAGGATATGCACGACCTCACCCCACCTGAAGGCGGCGGCATCCTCATCATCAACCCGCCATACGGCGACCGTTTGGAGGAAGACGACATCGACACCCTATATGAGGAAATCGGACACACTCTGAAACACAACTTCCAAGGCTTCCAGTGCTGGCTCATCACCGACGATGCCGTGGCCTTGCGCCATGTGGGATTGAAGCCCACGGCCAAAATACCTGTCTGGAATGGACCATTGGAGTGCCGTTTTGTGAGGTTCGATATTTTTGAAGGATCGCTGAAAGACAAGAAGGCTCGAGAGGCGGAAGAAGACAATTAACGCTTATTAAACTGATTCATCGTCCGATCCACCCCTTGGGTGACAAAGCTCTTGATGATT
The DNA here is from genome assembly GCA_946405575.1 of uncultured Bacteroidales bacterium. GTDB lineage: Bacteria > Bacteroidota > Bacteroidia > Bacteroidales > F082 > Limimorpha. The sequence goes on from CAMJHP010000001.1 coordinate 119,802, forward strand.
TCGACGGCTTCGTCCACTTTTTGGTCAACGATGGGCTCTTCCGAGGGTTTCCATTGGCCCAGAACAAAGTCAATCTGACGGCCGCGCGGGAAGTCATCGCCAAGGCCGAAACGCAGACGGCAGAACACATTAGTGCCTAACTTCTCGATGATGTCGGTCAGGCCGTTGTGGCCACCATCGGCACCCTGTTTGCGGAGGCGCAATGAGCCCAAAGGCAAAGCAATGTCATCGTTGACAACCAACAGATTCTCCATCGGAATCTTTTCCTGCTGCAGCCAATACTTCACCGCCTTACCGCTCAGGTTCATGTAGGTCGTCGGCTTAATGACCAGCAGAGTCTTGCCCTTGTATTTCATCTCTGAAGTCTGGGCAAGACGGTTCGTAGTGAAAGTACCCTCAAGGTCTTTCGCCAAGCGGTCGGCAATCTTGAAGCCAATATTATGACGGGTGTTGTCGTATTCGGCGCCGATGTTTCCCAAACAGGCTATCAGGTATTTCATATTGTTTTCTGTTTTTGGGGATTGTCTTGCGGACAAGAAATCTTTCAAAAATCTTTTCTTCAAAAATCTATCAAAACACATATCCTGAATTAACTATGATTTTATTTCAATTTTGATGGATTTCTTGCAAAGCAATCCTAAATTAAAAAAAAGGCCGCCCGAAGACGGCCTATTCGTATGATTAAATAAATGATTACCCTTCAGCTTCGTCAGCAACGACAGCACCACGGGCAGAATTGACAGCGAAGATAACCGTATAACCGGGAGTGATGGGTGTCACGTTCTCGATGTTGAGGTCTTTCACCTTGATGGCCTCGTTGATGTTCACGTTGTTGATGTTGACCTTCACATAATCCGGGAGGTCCTTAATCAGACCACAAACCTTCACCTTCTTGATACCCATCTTGGGCTTACCACCGCGCATCACGCCAGCAGCAGAGCCTTCGAGAGCGATAGGCAGCACAACGGTGACGGGCTTGTCTTCCTTCACGATGAGGAAATCAGCATGCAACACCTTGTCGGTCACAGGGTGATACTGGATGTCCTGAAGGATGGTCTTGTAGTTCTTACCTTTGATTTCGAAGTCGATAATGTAAGTTTCAGGAGTGAAGAGAATCTTGGTAAAGTTCTTCTCTGAAGTGGCAAAGTGAATTTGCTGTTCACCAGCACCATACATAACACATGGGACCATTTCGGCTTTGCGCAAAGCCTTAGTATCCTTTTTCCCTACGTTCTCGCGGAGAGAACCGCTCAATGATACAGTTTTCATTGTGTTTAATTGTTAATTTGTTTAATTGTTTATTGTGTTTAGAGGCAAAACATTGCATCTCTACTAGTATACATTATTATATGAACAATGAGCTGATAGACTCATACGACTCCACACGATGGATAACATCGGCAAACAATGAAGCTGTGCTAACTACCCTAATCTTCTTAGAAGCTGTGGCTGGCAATGGGATGGAGTCAGTGACGACTACCTCGCTAAACACCGAATTATCCAAACGTTCCATCGCGGGACCGCTGCAAACAGCATGGGTAGCAAAGGCACGGACGCTCTTGGCACCATTGTCCATCATCAACTGACCGGCTTTTACGATGGTGCCAGCCGTGTCAATGATATCATCAATAAGGATGACATTCTTGTCTTTCACATCTCCAATGAGGGTCATACTGTCGACTACATTGGCACGTGGACGATGCTTATGGCAGATGGCAAAATCGCAACCGAGACGTTTGGCATAGGCCGAAGCGCGCTTTGAAGCACCCAGGTCAGGAGCTGCAATCAGTAGATCTTCTATCTGCATATTCTTGATATGGTCGATAAAAAGACTGGAGGCATAAAGAGCATCCACAGGTATATCGAAGAAACCTTGGATCTGGTCGGCGTGGAGGTCAAGGGTAATGATACGGTTGACACCCGCTGCTGTCAAAAGGTTGGCTACCAATTTGGCACCGATGCTCACTCGAGGTTGGTCCTTGCGATCCTGACGCGCCCAACCGAAATAAGGCATCACAGCAATAATCTTATGTGCCGATGCACGCTTCGCGGCATCAATCATCAGTAATAATTCCATAAGATTGTCGGTGGAAGGCATAGTGGATTGCACGATATACACATGACGACCGCGTATGCTTTCATCATACGAAGGCTGAAACTCGCCATCGGAAAAGACAGCCACCGATGACTTACCCAAATGAGTACCAATACCATAGGCTTCGGCAATTTTGCTGCCCAATTCCTTGGTAGCCCTACCGGCAAAAATGGAAACGAATCTTTCTGACATTTATGTGGGATGTTGTGAATGAATAACTCCGTTGAAATCGAAGATTTGACGTTAGTTAATGCTTCGCATTTCGGGCTGCAAAATTAGGCATTTTATTGATGGGAGCAATACATTTTCAGAAATTTTTCCCAATAATATTGCGGTGAATAAAAAAATCCGTATTTTTGCAGCCGCGTTTGACGCAAGAAACCACGTGCCGAAGTGGCGGAATCGGTAGACGCGTCGGTCTCAAAAACCGATGAGGTAACACTCGTGCCGGTTCGATCCCGGCCTTCGGTACTCACAAAAGAACCCCTCTTAATCAGTGATTTTGAGGGGTTCCGTTTTTTTATTTATGGCGTACTTCTGGAGTAAAATGCAATCATTCAACTGTCACCGACTTGGCCAAATTGCGCGGCTGGTCAACATTGCAGCCTCGCATCACAGCAATATGATAAGCCAAAATTTGAAGCGGCACTGTCGCTAACAAGGGCGAATAAAGACATTCCGTCTCAGGAATTTCAATCACATAATCTGCCATTTTTCGAGCCAAAATATCCTTTTCACTTATCACAGCTATGATTTTGCCATTACGTGCCTTCACTTCTTGAATATTACTGAGAACTTTTTCGTAGGTGCTATGGTTGGTGGCAATGAACACCACGGGCATATCATTGTCAATCAAGGCAATAGGACCGTGTTTCATCTCAGCAGCGGGATAGCCCTCAGCATGTATGTAGGAAATCTCCTTCAGTTTCAAGGCACCTTCAAGAGCAACAGGATAGTTCTGCAAGCGCCCAAGATACAACATATTGCGAACATCCTTATATTTCTCGGCAATATCCTTCACGTGGCCGCTATGGTCAAGTGTCCATTGAATTTTTTCGGGAATACGGTCAAGTTCCTGAATGAACTTAAGGCGTTCTTCGTCTTTCATTGAACCTTTCAACTCAGCCAGACGCAAAGCCAACATAGCCATCACCGTCACCTGTGAAGTGAAAGCTTTAGTAGAAGCCACACCGATTTCAGGACCTGCATGGGTATAAATGCCAGCATCAGTAGCTCTCGAAATGGATGAACCAATGACGTTGCAGATGCCCAACACGACTGCGCCTTTCTCCTTCGCCAACTGAATGGCGGCCAAGGTGTCGGCGGTCTCACCCGATTGTGACACGGCAATCACTACATCGTGTGGCGTGACCACAGGGTCGCGGTAACGGAACTCAGAGGCATATTCAACTTTCACACGAATCTTGGCAAGCTTCTCAATAAGATAACTCCCCACCAAACTTGCATGCCACGAGGTACCGCAAGCCACAAAAACGATATTATCGGCATAAAGCAACTGTTTCTCATATTTTGCAACGCCACCTAGACGAACCGTATTGTTCTCAGGATGCAAACGTCCGCGCATTGTGTCGCGCACGATGGTCGGTTGCTCGTAAATTTCCTTCATCATAAAGTGGTCGAAGCCCGCTTTCTCAATGCTGTCGAGGTTCATCTTCAGTTCCTGAACGTATGGGATGGCCTCCACGTCTTGTATGGTCTTGATGTGCAGCTCATCGCCCAACTTGATTCTGACAACTTGCTCATCCTCAAGGTAAACTACCTTTTGGGTACGACCCACAATAGGTGTGGCATCAGACGCAATATAATACTCACCATCACCGATGCCTATCACCATAGGGCTCCCCTTTCGAGCCGCAATCAACTCTTCGGGATGACCTTTTTCCACAATGACAATGGCATAGGCTCCCACCACGTGGTTCAAGGCAATGCGCACTGCTTCAAACAAATCAACATGCTCGCTTTGTTGCACATCCTCGATGAGGTTGGTCAACACTTCTGTATCTGTTGACGAAAGGAAGGTGAAACCACGCTTTTCCAATTCCTTGCGCAGGCTCAGATAGTTTTCAATAATGCCATTGTGAATCAAAGCGAGATTGCCCGATTGCGAACGATGCGGGTGAGCATTCACCTGATTGGGTTCTCCGTGAGTAGCCCAACGGGTATGCGCAATGCCAATGTGTCCACTGACATCTTTAGAAGAAGCAAAGGTCTCCAAATCAGAGACCTTGCCTTTAGCTTTGTATACATTTAGTTCGTTAGCCTCATTAAGCAATGCCACACCAGCACTATCGTAACCACGATATTCGAGGCGCTTCAAGCCCTCAATGAGGATGGGATAGGCCTCTTGATGGCCTACATAAGCTACTATTCCACACATATTTGCATTGTTTAAAAGGTGCAAAAATAGTGGATTGGAAAAAACGATGCAAGACTTTTTTTATTTTTTTTATTGGAACAAATCCTTCACATCAGGAGCTTTATCGGCACCTTCTGAAGCCTCGAAATAAGGTTTCTTGTCGAAACCAAACATTCCTGCGATGATGTTGTTTGGGAAACGGCGCACGGCTGTGTTATAGTCACGAGCCGTCTCGTTGAACTCCCTACGGGCATTTGCAATGGCGTTTTCGCAACCTTCCAACTGCGACTGCAAATCAAGATAGTTTTGATTGGCTTTCAAGTCAGGATATTGTTCCACCGTCACCAACAGACGCGAAAGTGCACCCGACATCTCGTCTTGGGCTGCTTGGAAAGCTTTCAGGTTTTCCTCAGTGAGATTCTTGGCATCAAGGGTAGTAGCAGTTGCTTTAGCTCTGGCTTCTACTACAGCTTTCAAAGTGCCAGCTTCATATTCGGCATAGTTTTTCACTGTGGCAACAAGGTTCGGGATGAGGTCTGCACGCTTTTGGTAAGTCGTTTGCACATTACCGACAGCTTTTTCAACGCTTTCTTGTTTGGAAACCAATCCGTTGTAAGCACCAACACCCCAAATGACCAACACTGCCAAAAGGGCAATAATGATGAGAATTCCTTTTTTCATAATAATCAAATTTTGATTTATACAATACGATTCTTTGCTATGTTTTATCAGAGTGCAAAGGTAAACAATTTTTTTTGTACTTTTGCAATTTATATATACTTACTAAATCCATTTTACCAAATGTCTGAAAATCAGCAAAAGAACGATATTAATAGCATTGATGGGCAGTTGTTGAACCGTGGATGCACTCTTGGAACAACCTACAATACGGGACAAAAAGTGCTTTCATGCGGTCGTTGCAAATTGAGTCAATTCGATTGGCTTAAAGACTATGAGAACCAAGAGATTAAAGGGAATGTATGCTTAGCTGAGGTGCGTTTCAAAAACGACCGTAAGGACTATTTCACTTACCCAGAAGACCTTGAGTTAGAAGTAGGCGAATTTGTGGCTGTCGAAACTGCCATCGGACATGATATAGGAATCGTCACCCTATTGGGTGAAATCGTGAAACACCAGTTAAAGCGCAAGAAATTCCGTACCCCATTGGCAGAGATGAAGAAAATCTACAGACGCGCAAAAGTAGCCGATGTGGAAAAGTTTTTGTCTGCCATCAAGCTAGAAGACAGTACTCTAGCTCGCACACGCACCATCATCGACAACCTCGGTTTGGAAATGAAACTCAACGATGTGGAGTATCAAGGCGACAAGACTAAGGCCATCTTCTACTACACTGCTGACGGCCGAGTCGACTTCCGCGAACTCATCAAGAAACTAGCTGAGGAGTTCCATATCAGAATTGAAATGCGGCAAATCGGTGTGAGGCAGGAGTCAGCAAAATTGGGTGGCATAGGCTCTTGTGGACGCGAACTGTGTTGCGCCTCCTGGATTACCGACTTCCAATCAGTGACCACAGGGGTGGCCCGCGTGCAACAACTTTCGCCCAACCCTCAAAAGTTGGCCGGCCAATGCGGCAAGCTGAAATGTTGCCTCAATTTCGAGTATGAAGCATACGTTGAGGCTCTCAAAGCCTTCTCCGACCCCAATATCGTGCTGCATTTTGAGAGTGGTGATGCCGTACACCAAAAAAACGACGTTTTTAAAGGCATTATGTGGTATTCCTACACTACCGACAAAGGCAATATTATGGCCATCCCTGTCGACAAAGTTAAGGAAATCATTTCCTTAAACCATAAAGGTCAGAAACCAAAAAAATTGGAAGACTATGCCGTGACAACGGAGGCACACACCAACACCAATGAAGGATATGGTGAGGCAGATCTTAAAAAGATGAGTGACTGATATGAAGCTATTGGACAAAATAATGCAGATTAATGTATTAAAAATGCAGAATTTGAGCAAAGCGCAGCAGCACTTCGCCCCTTTCTGCATTCTTCATTCAGCATTTTTATTTGGTTTGGCGACTTTATTAATCACTGCCTTTACCTCATGCACTAGCGATTCTTTCAATAAACGCACCGTCATCCCTGAAGCTGAATGGCGGCAAGAAAACAGAATTGCCTTCGATGTCAATATCGATGACACCATCTATGGTTATGCGTTCGGCATTGGACTGCGCCATATGGAGAACTATCGTTATAGTAATCTTTTCGTGTTCCTTCACACGCGGATGCCCAACGGCAACCTCACGCACGACACAATAGAATGCACACTTGCCACTCCAGAAGGCCGATGGATAGGTAAGAGTAGCGGCAGTATGAGGGATTTACTCGTCCCACTAAACGAGAATCTTCTTTTCCCCTTGAAAGGAACTTACCATTTCGAAATCGAACAAGCTATGCGTGAACCTACTCTAAAAGGCATCTCTGACATTGGATTGTACATTGAAAAACAATAAGATATGATTGATAAAAAGAAAAAAACAAAGCAGCAAGGCCAATCAAACGCCATAAAAAATCTGTGGATTGTCTTCGGATCGGTTCTCTTGTTCATCATTTTGTTCTTCTTTTGCGTCGCAGTTGGCATCTTTGGTACCATGCCCTCTTTCGATGAGTTGGAAAACCCACGAACCAACTTGGCCACTGAAATCATCTCCGCAGACGGCAAAATCTTAGGTACTTATCATGTGGAAAATCGCAGCAATGTTCGCTACGCCGAACTCTCGCATTATATGCCTGAAGCCCTCATCAGCATTGAGGACGAGCGATTCACCGAACATTCGGGCATTGACGAGAGGGCTCTTTTCCGTGTGGCTTTCGGTGTGCTGACAGGACGGAAAAAAGGAGGAGGCAGTACCATAACACAACAGTTGGCGAAAAACCTCTTTCCTCGCGGCGAAAACCTTAGTATTCCCAAACTCGTGTTGCGCAAGTTCCAAGAATGGATTACCGCAACCAAGTTGGAACACAACTATTCGAAGGAGGAAATCATTGCCATGTATTTGAATACCGTTGCTTTTGGACATAATGCCTATGGAATTCGAGCGGCAGCCAGCACATTCTTCGACAAGAAACCCATTGAAATGAACATCCAAGAATGTGCATTAATGGCTGGTGTGGTCAACGCGCCCACTCGTTATAGCCCAATTCGCAACCCTGAAAACTCGATAGGCCGACGTAATCTTGTCCTCCAAAAAATGGCCGAGAATGGCTTCATCACCCAAACCGAATGCGACTCCATTTCGCAGATTCCATTGGATATGTCGCACTTTAACATTAGAGACCATAACACAGGCCAAGCCACCTATTTCCGTGAGTTTCTCCGTGGTGAGCTGAACAATTGGGCAAAAAACACCACCCGAGCCGATGGAACACCTTACAATATTTACCGCGACGGTCTGCGCATTTATACAACCATTGATTCGCGTATGCAAAGCTATGCTGAAGACGCTGTCAAGGAGTTTATGGGTAAAGAACTGCAGCCCTTGTTTAATAGCCATTGGAAGGGCTATCGCAACGCACCCTTCTCCAACTTGACCGCCGACGAAATTGACCATATCCTTGAAACCGCAATGAAACGTACCGAACGTTACCGTTCCCTCAAGAATGAAGGTGTTCCTATTGACTCCATCAAGGCGGAGTTCAACCGTCCTGTGCGAATGACCGTTTTTTCTTGGGACGGTCCCATCGATACGTTGATGACACCTATGGATTCCATTCGTTATTACAAGAAGTTTTTGCAAGCGAGCCTTGTTTCCATAGAGTCTCGTACAGGCCATGTGAAAGCTTATGTTGGCGGTTTGGATTATCGATTCTTCAAATACGACCACGTTACCCAAGCACGTCGTCAGGTGGGCTCTACATTTAAGCCATTCCTGTATTCGTATGCTATGGGTGACAGCGAGTTTACACCTTGTACGAAAATCCCCAACATTCCATACAACATCGAACTTCCCGATGGACGTTTTTGGTCACCGAGCAACGGTGGAGGCGGTGGAGGCGAGATTACCTTAAAGAGTGCCTTGGCACAATCCAACAACTGGATTTCGGCCTATCTGATGAATCACTATGGTCCTGAGGCCATCATCACCCACGTTCGCCGCATGGGCGTGGAATCGCCCATCGAAGCTGTTCCCTCCATCTGTCTGGGTTCCTGCGACTTGAAACTCATAGAGATGGTTGGGGCAATGAGTACTTTCGCCAACAAAGGTGTCTACATCAAGCCTATGTTTATCACCCGCATCGAAGATAAGAACGGTAACGTCATCCAACGGTTCACCCCCGAAGAATCGGAGGCCATGAGTGAACTTGCCGCCTACAAAACGATTGAATTAATGAAAGGTGTGGTGCAAAGCGGCACAGGTGTGCGCCTGCGTTCCTTGTATGGTTTCACCAACCCCATAGCGGGTAAAACGGGAACTACCCAAAAGAACAGTGACGGTTACTTTATGGGTATCACCCCCGACCTCACTACGGGCGTATGGGTGGGTGCCGAAGACCGCAGCGTCCACTTCCGTTCGACCCGATTAGGACAAGGCTCCCACACGGCATTGCCTATATGGGCCATTTATATGAAAAAGGTGTACGCCGACAAAAGTCTGAACGTCAGCAAAGGTGATTTTCCTAAACCTTACGCTCCTGGTGTGGATTTGAATTTCAACTGTTGGCAGGACGACAGCAATGAAGAAATTGAATTCATCGATGAGTTTTAAATCTAAAGAGTCGCTGAGCCAAGCGTCCAATTACAACTTCTAACTACTATGACCTCAAATTTCGTTGATTACGTCAAGATATTCTGCCGCTCGGGCAAGGGTGGCTCAGGCTCTCTGCATTTCCGTCGTGAAAAATACATCCCAAAAGGCGGCCCCGATGGTGGTGACGGTGGACGTGGCGGTAATGTCATACTGCGCGGTAACGCACAGCTCTGGACCTTACTCCACCTGCGCTATACCAAACACATCTTTGCTGGTGATGGTGTGCCAGGAGGCAAAAACCAACTTACAGGTGCCGCAGGTGATGACATCTACATTGACGTGCCTTTGGGTACGGTGGCATTTCGTTCAGAAGACCATTCTATGATTGGCGAAATCACGGAAGACAAGCAGGAAGTCGTGCTGCTCAAAGGCGGTCGCGGCGGTAAAGGCAACGCCTTCTTCAAGACAGCTACTTTGCAAGCTCCCAAATTCGCCCAACCCGGAGAGCCCTGTCAAGAGGAATGGATCACATTGGAACTCAAGCTATTGGCAGATGTTGGCCTAGTCGGTTTCCCCAATGCGGGCAAATCTACCCTGCTTTCGGTCGTTTCTGCGGCTAAACCTGAGATTGCCGACTATCCTTTCACCACTTTGGTACCCAACCTCGGCATTGTCAGCTATCGTGGACATCGGAGCTTTGTTATGGCCGACATTCCCGGCATCATTGAAGGCGCGGCAGAAGGCAAAGGATTGGGAATTAGATTCTTACGCCATATTGAGAGGAATTCCACCTTATTGTTTATGGTACCTGCCAACACCGAAGATGTAAAAAAAGAGTACGACATCCTACTCAATGAGCTAAAGAAATACAACTCCGAACTGATGGACAAGGACCGCCTCTTGGCTATCACAAAATGCGATTTGGTCGATGACGACACCATCAAAGAAATCAAGAAACACCTGCCTAAGAAAGTGCCACACGTCTTCATCAGCTCTGTAGCCCAACAAGGTATCGATGAACTGAAAGACTTGATTTGGCTGACGCTGAACAAAGGAGACGAAGAGGAGGTTTGGTAAACTTTTCATCGTATGGAAACTATCTCCACCATCGACTCCAATCTCTTCCTTTTCCTTAACGGTTTGCATGCCGACTGGATGGACAAGGTTATGATTGCCATCACCCAAATGTGGGTTTGGGTGCCACTATACCTATTATTAATATACTGGGTAGTGAAGCAATACGGCAAGCGTTGTTGGTGGTTTTTTTTGGCCGTGGGGTTGGTGGTATTTTGCTCCGACCAACTTTCTGCCCATATATGCAAACCATTTTTTCAGCGATTACGGCCCTGCTATAATGCAAACTTCCAAGGCTTAATCTATCTCCCCAAAGGTCTGGCAGGCGGAAAATATGGTTTCGTTTCATCCCATGCCGCCAATACTTTTGCTGTGGCCGCTTTTTTGAGTGCCGCACTTCGCAAAAACCGTAATTGGATGGGTGTTGTGCTGTATCTATGGGCTTTTATTTCAAGTTACAGTCGCATTTATTTAGGATTCCACTACCCCGGCGACATCCTATGCGGTGCCCTCTTAGGCATACTGATTGGAATTATTCTTTGGAAAGTGTTTCACCTATTGGTAGTAAGGAAAATATGGAAATCAGAATAATGAATCAGAAGCTGGCATTGTCCTTTCGTCGTAAAACACCACCTTGATAGTTGATTTTAGCTCAATACCACAAAGCGAGGCCAACTTGGCTTTGTTTAAGGCGAGTTCAAGATAGCCGTGCGTTCCGAAAATAGCCACTAAATCCACCACATCAACATCCAAATAGCTGTCCGAGATCTCATCAACAGTATATAGGTCACCTTTTACCATAATAGTGAAGTCACGACCACGACGTTCCTGCTCAAACAATTCTCTGGAGATATTGGTAATCAGATTGTCATAAGAATCAATATGCATCACCACGCCTTCGATAGTATTGTCGCGAGCCACGGCACAAAACGCGCCACCAGAATTCAGTTTCAATCTGGGTTCGCCGATGCTGGAGAGCGGTTCACCTTCAGCCAACATCACTGCAACTTTTGCAAAACGGTCGCGCGTGGCGAACGTAAAGAAATCAGAATCTTGTACAACATCAATGCACACTGCCTCATCATATTTTCCGTCAAGGATATGACTGAAAATGCCATTATCAGTGGAAATGAAATACTGACCCTCAGCCTTCACCACCACGTGGGGGCATTCTGATGACTCAATCGTATCGACTGCGATAATATGAATCGTTCCAGGAGGAAAACAATGATAGCAATTTTTCAGTGTGAAACCTGCCTGTGAAACATTAAAAGGCTCGATTTCATGGGTGACATCAATGATGGTTGCACTAGGTAACTTAGACAAAATGGTACCTTTCACAGCCGCAGCATAATAATCTTTCGTCCCCCAATCGCTTGTTAATGTGATAATTGCCATCGTTCTCTTGAACTCTATTTGAGATTTTGCAAAGGTATATCATTTATGTCAAACTTACGATAAGATTTAGGAAAAAAATATTCATTATCTTTGCGAGCAATTAAAACCATCATACTTCGACAAACTCAGTACCTATGGCAGAGCAGATTCTTCAGATAGAAAATGTTGACCCTAAAGAACTTCACGGACCCAATGACAAGTATTTGGAACTGGTGAAAAGTATGTTTCCCAAACTGAAACTCATCGCACGAGGCGACTTCGTGAAAGTGATTGGCGATGACGACGAGATAGAGTATTTTACCAACCGTTATGAGACCCTAATGGTGCAATTGGAACGTTTTGGAAAACTGACAGCACAAACTGTCGAAGACGTGATGATGGCCAGCACAGACAGCGAGTTACAACAAAAAATGTCAGAGGGCGATGTGTTGGTATTCGGTCGAAGTGGCGTGCCTATCAAAGCCATCACAGCCAACCAAAAGCGTATGGTAACGGCATCAGAACAAAAAGACCTCATCTTCGCCATTGGTCCAGCAGGAACAGGAAAGACTTATACCGCCGTGGCATTGGCCGTTAGAGCACTTAAAGCCAAGCAAGTACGGAGAATCATTTTGACCCGTCCCGCAGTTGAAGCTGATGAACACCTCGGTTTCCTCCCCGGCGACTTGAAAGACAAACTCGACCCCTATCTGCAACCGCTTTATGATGCCTTGCGCGATATGATACCATCCACAAAATTAGAGGGTTATATCGAAGACCACACCATTGAGATTGCGCCCTTGGCTTTCATGCGTGGCCGCACTTTGGACCATGCTTTTGTCATCCTCGACGAGGCACAGAACGCCACGCGCAGCCAGCTGAAGATGTTCCTCACCCGTATGGGTCGCTCGGCCAAGTTCATCGTCACTGGCGACATCACCCAAATCGACTTGCCACCCAAGACACCTTCGGGATTGCCACAGGCTATGGAGGTGTTGAAAGACGTGCGCGGCATCGAGTTCATCTATCTGGACGACAAGGATGTTGTTAGACATAAGCTCGTGACGGATATTATTAATGCTTATAAGAAACATCACGAGGGAAAAGAAGAAGAGCAAAACGAATCATTATGAATAGATATTTGACGTTTCTAAACAATTACTTGGGTTGTGAAAGATCAAGAGACAGACTATATACTGCCTTGGATTTGTTTGAGCATCCGGAACTGATAGATACAGTTAAGCATAAATCAGGGATATATATCATAATGAGTTCCACCCAAAAATTCCTATATCCATTTGGGTCATCCCCTATTATTTATATTGGTACCTCAAATGATTTGCATCGGCGGTTAAAAGAGCATATCAAATATTACGGAATTGCTGTCGAACATTTGAAAGACCATACCCGATGGATTTATGGTAGATACAATTATATCATACAATATGGAGGTAAAGTTTATTATATGCTAACTCAAGGACGAGAGACAAATAAAGCACTTGAAAGCAAAGCATTGGAAGGGTTTTATGACAAATTTGGGGCATTACCTGTTGGGAACGGAGCTTTTTCATTTAGATAATTCATCCCGTAGGGATGTTCGTTCGGTAAAAAACAACATAACGTCCATCTGCATCCCGTAGGGATGCACCATAACAAGAGAAGATGCCAAACACATACACACAGATACACATACAGACCGTTTTTGCGGTTCAGAACAGGCTCTGCCTGATTGATAAAAGCTGGAGAGATAGGCTTTACCAGTACATCATTTCTATCATACAGAACAATGGTCATAAAGTGCTTGCCATAGGTGGTGTTAGCGACCATATTCATATCTTGTTTGGTTTTCGCCCCACAGAATCGTTATCACATCTTATGCAAGAAGTGAAACGAGATTCATCGGCCTGGATAAACACCAACCATTTGGTTCGAGGTAAATTCTCGTGGCAAGAGGGATATGGTGCCTTCTCATATAGCAAAAGCCAGATTCCTCGTGTGTGTAATTATATTGAAACACAAGAAGAACATCATAGAAAAAGAACATTTACAGAAGAATACATTGATTTTTTGGAAAAATTTGGGATTGAATATGATAAAAGATACATTTTTGAACCCGTCGAATGATTTGATGGCACATCCCTATGGGATGCGACCAATCTCTGCATGGTTTCTACCGAACGGTTTTCCCTACGGGAAAAGCCAACGTCGCCACAGGATTCAAATTTTCTACCGAAAGGTTTTCCCTTTTGGAAAAGCCAATGTTGCGACAAGATTCATCTTTATTATACCGTATCGTTTTCAAACAGAAATTGCCAGCATCCCATAGGGATGCAACGTTCGGTAAAACATCCAAACAATCCACCAGCATCCCGTAGGGATGCACCAACCAAGAACAACATCATAAAACATAAATCGATAAAAATGAACGCATTAACAAAAACCGATTTCCAATTCCCAGGCCAGACCAAGGTCTATCACGGCAAGGTCCGCGATTGTTATTTCATCAACGACGAATATATGGTGATGGTCGCCACCGACCGCATCTCGGCTTTTGATGTCATCCTGCCCAAGGGTATTCCCTATAAGGGACAGGTGCTCAACCAGATTGCCGCCATGTTCCTCGATGCCACCGTTGACATCGTCCCCAACTGGAAGCTCGCCACGCCCGACCCGATGGTCACCGTGGGCCGCCTCTGCAAGCCCTTCCCCATTGAGATGATTATCCGTGGCTACCTCACTGGCAGCTCGTGGCGTACCTATAAGAGTGGTCAGCACACCATCTGTGGCGTGCAAATCCCCGACGGCATGAAGGAACACCAGCGTTTCGCCGAGCCTATCATCACCCCGACCACCAAGGCCGAGGAAGGCCACGATGAGGACATCTCACGCGAGGAAATCATCAGCCGTGGACTCATCAGCGAGAACGATTATGTGCAGATTGAGGACATCACCCGCAAGCTCTTCCAACGCGGCACCGAAATCGCGGCCAAACAAGGTTTGATCCTCGTCGATACCAAGTACGAGTTCGGCAAAATTGGCGACCAAATCGTGCTAATGGATGAAATCCACACACCCGACTCGTCGCGTTACTTCATCGCCGACCAGTATGAAGAACACTTCGCCAAGGGCGAGCCCCAGGTGCAACTCTCGAAGGAGTTTGTCCGCGAGTGGCTGATGGCCAAGGGTTTTCAAGGCAAAGAAGGCCAACAAGTGCCCGAAATGACACCCGAATATGTCAACAGCGTTTCGGAGCGCTACATCGAGCTTTACGAGAAAGTCACAGGACACAAATTCGAGAAGGCTCCAGAGTCGGAAGACCTTGTGAAACGGATTGAAAACAATGTACTGAATTACTTAAAGTTATGAAAAATATGCAAAAATAATGCATATTTTTCAGTGCTTTTTTCAGGTAAAGATGCATATTTTTCACGAAACAAACATTGCCATAAACAGTGGCAATGTTGTTTTTTTGCCTTCAAAGAATGTATCAGACAGAAAAAAGACCTATAAAAAAACATTGATTTTGGTGAATAAAATCACCAAAAATTATAATATTTGGTGAATCGAATCACCAAATTTAGTATTTTTGCACGGTAAAAAGGCAAATTATGATAGAACGAAAACTTCACAAAGTCATCAAAGACCGCTTTTTCAATGGAAAAGCCATCGTGCTTATTGGGGCACGACAAGTGGGGAAAACCACCTTGCTGCACGAACTGACGAATGGAACAAATGACGTTTTATGGCTCAATGGCGATGAACTCGCCACAAGGACTTTATTGCAGGAAGTGTCGGTGGAGAAATTTCGCAGTTTGATAGGGTCAAAAACAATCATAATTGTGGATGAAGCTCAACGAATAGAGAATATCGGCCTGAAAATGAAGTTGATAACCGATAATCTGCCGAATGTTCAACTCATCCTTACCGGAAGTTCATCTTTCGAACTTGCCAATCGTGTCAATGAGCCTTTGACGGGACGAAAATGGGAATACACCTTGTTTCCGCTCTCTTTCGCCGAAATGGCCGAGCACACAAATGCTTTCGAGGAAATCAAACACTTGCCGCTTCGTTTGGTCTATGGCTACTACCCTGATGTCGTCACGCACCCAGGCGACGAAAAAGAAGTCCTTAAACAAATCACTGACAGTTACTTGTACAAAGACATCCTCGAATGGGAGCGCGTCAAAAAGTCTGACAAATTGGTCAAGTTATTACAATCTTTGGCTTTTCAGGTGGGAAGCGAGGTGTCACTGAACGAATTGGGGCAACAAGTTGACTTGGACAAAAACACCGTGGAGAGATACATCGTCTTGTTGGAACAAGCCCAAGTCATTTTCAGACTTGGTTCATTGAGCCGCAATCTCCGCAATGAGTTAAAGACCGCGCGTAAAATCTATTTCTACGACAACGGTGTCCGCAACGCCCTCATTAACAATTTCAACGATCTTGCGCTTCGCGATGACACAGGGGCTTTGTGGGAAAACTGGATGATCAGCGAATTGGCCAAGAAAAGGGCATACGACCGTCAATTTGTCAACCGTTATTTTTGGCGAACCACACAGCAACAGGAAATCGACTACATTGAGGAAGCCGATGGGCGTTTCACCGCATACGAATTTAAATGGAATCCGAAGAAGAAGGCCAAAACAAGCCAAACTTTCCTGAAAGCCTATCCCAACACGGAAATCATGACCGTCAACCCGGATAATTTCTATACACTGCTCTTATAGGGTTTTGTCTGGACAGGAGAGGGGAACATGCAAATTTTTTTGCGTTTCTTCGGCACTTTTTTAGGGTAAAGATGCATATTTTTCACGAAAACTATAATCCTCTCGTTAGTAATATTTGACGAGAGGATTATCCATTACCTTAATCTACTTTCTCAAATACAATATGACAAGGCATCCAATTTGACTGGCAATCTAATGTTAGGTCGTTCCTTGAAATCTCAATAATTTCAAATGAATCTGTCCCATTATAAATAGAAGAAGAAGAGGCAAAAACGAGAGCCATCTTTCTGAACAAATGTAATGAGCAGAAATTTGTTCTACTTTATGAAATTCCTCATAATAAATAACAAAATCCAATGTTCCATCGCTTGAAAACTCCCAAATATCACCAATCTTTGCCCAACTAAAATATTCGTAATCGTCACTATAACTCACACATTTCCATTTACCAACAATCAAGTTAGCATTTTGATTTCCATTGCTGGCACTGATATTTTTAGTGCAGGATACCATTGCTATTACTACCAATAGCACTAAGGCCCAGATTTTTGCTGTTTTCTTCATTTTTTTATGGCAGTCTTTATCCTGTCGCCCGCAGTTTTAGTTGTTAATTGATTAAGCTACAAAAATACTTTCTCCTTTCATTTCAAGGCTTTTTTAATGTAACCAATTCAGTTACAGTAACCACTTTAGTCACACCAAGTTCTTAATAAAGAAATCCTTTCCATATTGCTATTTTCATAAAACACGAATTCCCAAAAATTTATCACGATTTATCATCAATTAATATTTTGAATAATTCGTGGCTAATTTATGATAATTTGTGTTGAAGTTCATCGGAAAGGTCGCGGAAGAAGTCATAATCCAACGCCTTGGAAATACGCTCAAGCAGGGCAATGTCAACGTTTTCCTTGCGGAAAATCTTGTGGATATGAAGGCGGGCACAGCAAATGTCCTCCGCCAATTTTGTGGCCATAACGCCCTGCTGCCGCATTATCTCCTTGATATGTTGCCCGATGTGCATAAAAAAGCGTGGAATTTGTTTAACCTGCCGAGCATCGGGGTTCCACGCCCACCTTATCAACAAGTTATTCCACGTCAAAAAATTGGGCAATTATATACTTTGTGGCTTGGTTTTATGAATAAATATTGATTAACTAATTGTATATAAGTAACTGCTCAATATTAAACTGCAATATCTTTTGACTTCGGGACACGGGATTTCGGGACAAGCAAATGCCTTGTAGTCTCACAATCCCGCGGTCTCGTGTCCAGTATGTAAACTAATTTTGCTCATCTATTTAATTGCCTTTTTTGATCCTTTTTAGGGGCTTATGAGAGACCTTATGAATGATGTTAACATCTAAACTGTGCGGATATGTTCCGATTTATACAATACGAAAAAGCAATTTATTTCATAAAAATGCTTGCGGGACGGGAAAGTGTTTGTATTTTTGTAGTGTTAGAATGTCGTCAGAGGGCACTATCAATTTGCCTTCACAGCATTATTCAAGTTGGACCTTTCTGACCCAAACGAAGATATGGCCTCCAAGACTATGTCATCAGTTTTCAATCATTTGACAGCAAACAAAACGCCTCACCCTATGAATCAACACCCCATTCAAGAAGGCTATATGCCCTACCTCGGTTATCAGACCTACTACCGTATCGTTGGTGAACCATCAAACAAGCCTGCACTGCTTTGTCTGCACGGCGGACCTGGCAGCACGCACAACTATTTTGAAGTGCTGGACCGCATCGCCGACACAGGCCGTCAGGTCATCTCCTACGACCAGATTGGCTGCGGCAACTCCTATCTCGACGGCCATCCGGAATTGTGGACCCAAGAGACCTGGATCAACGAGCTCATCGTCTTGCGCGAGCACCTGCACCTCGACCAAATCCACCTCCTCGGCCAGTCGTGGGGTGCCATGCAAGCCATCGCCTACATCATCGACTGCCAGCCCAAGGGCATCAAGTCGGTCATCCTCTCTTCGGGCCATGCCTCCAGCTCGCTGTGGGCCAGCGAGCAGCACCGCCTCATCAAATACATGTCGGCAGAAGACCAAGAGGCCATCCGCCATGCCGAAGCCACGGGGAAATGGGACGACCCCGACTATCTCCGCGCCAACGAGCATTACTATGAGCGTTATGTCATCAGCGTGGACGAAAACTCGCCCGAGTGTATCCGTCGCCCGAAACGTGCCGGCAACGAAGCCTACCTCTATGGCTGGGGACCCAACGAATACCAACCCTTGGGCGATCTGGCCGACTTCGAATACACCGACCGTCTGCACCAAATCACGCAGCCTTGCCTCATCTGCAGCGGCACCCGCGACATCTGCACCCCTGTGGTGGCTGCCTCGCTCTACGAGAACATCCCCAACAGCCGCTGGGAAGTCTTCAAAGGCGCACGTCACACCTGCTTCGTCGAACAAACCGACAAGTACTGCAAGATTTTGGAGAAGTGGTTGGAGGATAATGATTGAGCCTTCGACGCCTCAGCACCTTGAGTTCAACAACACAGCCAAGCATAAATTCCCGCCCCAGCAAGGCAAGGAATCAGCTCAATCAACATGCCCAAAAGGGATTGTATGAAATGATACTTTTTCTGATGATAGGCCTTGTCCATGTGCTCGGTGCCCGGTAAACGCACTTTCTTCAAGTTGGCGAAGAGCACCCAATCGAGGAAAAAGCAGTCGTACCAATCGATGAAAAGCCAAAGGCCGTAGCTCAGCAAAAACGCCGACCAGAAGTCATAGGCTCCGGCCAACTTCACCACAACGAGCAACAGCGCGAGTGCCACCAAGAGGGCTAAACCTTTTTTCAGTAGCACCGTCGCAGAGAAAAACTTCGTTGGAATTCGCTCGTGAGTCTTGAAGTATTCCTCCTGAATGTCCTCGGGATAGTCTGCAATCCACCAAACAGGATTTTTCACCAACGGAATCAATATCATCGCAGTGAAGGCAAAGGTCAGCACGATGGCCTCGATAATAATGACAGTCCAATTCATTGCTTCCAACGCTTCAGCATTGGGAAATACTGCCGCATCATACCCTTGTACTCGTCCTTGGTCATAGGTTTGGGCATATTTTTGTTGACCACATCCACAAATTGCGAGCAGAACTCTATCATCTCGTCCATAGTGCAGTCCTGGGTGAACTTGCCATCCTTATAGCAATATATGCAATAATCCTCGTTCTTGCTTCCGTCGGCGTTGGTGCCGAGGATTTCTTGGGTGAGCGGCATTCCGCAACTCTGACAAAATTTTTGTTCCATATTTTATTTGTTTATTGCTGTATTTCTTTTCTCATACTCATCACGGCAACCGCAGCCTCAACCAATCCGAACACAAAGAAAACATTGCTCATAGCATTGAAGCCCCACACCCACCATTCCAAGGCAATCCAAAGCATCAAGATGATGCCGCAGGCAAGGACGACTTTCTGTGCCAAACGGTGATTTTTGAACAACAGGTAGGCCGACACAAACTGTGTAATACCGTTCAAGCCCAACAGGACAAAGCCAGAAGGAATGAAATTCTTGAAAAACACATCCGGCCAAGGCATTTTCACCCGCAGCATTTCCAACAACGGCTCACCCCCCCAAGTCGCGCCCGTAGGGTCAATCCACATCATCACCGCACCTGCTATTGCGCCGATACCTATAAATAGGGTAAGGATTTTCTCAAGTGTTTTCATATTTTATATGATTAGCTATGGCTTTGATAATAATTGTAATACCATTCGTAACGGCAGCAAAGATACACTTTTTCCATATCGTACTTACGATGACCTTTATTCTTTTCCACCTCCGTCACCAAAGTGCGGCAACGGCTTAAAGCTAAACTGGATTGGTGAAAGTGTTACCCATAATATGCTTTCGCATATTTACAATGTCCATCAAATTGCCAAAGATACTGAAAATACCAAAACCCATCAACAAGGAAAGGACAGTGGTGACAATGGTTCTAGAGTGTTCGCTCAGCCACAACAGGATGACCGACTGTGCATTGAATGTGAAAAGTGGAACCTCGGCGGGCAAGGAAAGCACAAAAGCGATGGTGATAGCACCACTGATGATGCCCACGACAAAGGCTGCCACTATGGCTAATTTATAACGACGAATCGTGGCTTCTTGATGTTGTTTGACATACTCCACGGCATCCAAACGCTTGTTGAGCGATGCCATAAAGGCCTCGTTGTCATCGAAATGCGGTTGCTGGGCGAGGAAGAGTTCCTCAAGTTCTTTGTCTTTGTTCATGGCTTCAGTTTCTCCTTTAGTTTGTCGCGTCCGCGCGAGAGTTGTTTTTTGACGGCATCTTCCGATGTCTCGGTGATGGCCGCTATTTCCTTGATATTGTATCCGTTGAAATAGAATAGCGTGATGGCCGAGCGTTCCTTGGGCGGCAGGGTGCGCAAGGCAAGATAGAGGTCTTGGTGTGCAAAGGAAGCATCGGCGGATGTGTTGCTGACAAGAGCCCGTGCTTCATCGAGGTTTTCTGTTGTGCGGCAACCAGCCTTGTGGTTGAGGAAGGTGTTGTGCGCAATCTTGAACAGCCACGAGCGGAACCGTCCCTTCTCCTGATAACCTGCCGACGAGATATAGGCCTTGACCAAAGCGTCTTGCGCAAGGTCGTCGGCCTCTTCCTTGTTGCCGCAGCAGAGATAGAGCAAGAAGCCCCGAAGTGCCTCCTGCTCTTGTTCCACAAGTGCTATGAATCTTTCGCGGGTCACGGGTTAGGCCTGTGTGGTTGTTTTGCTTTCCTCGACTTCAATCTCCTTGGCGAGCATCTTACGACCCACACCATAGTTGATGATGAAGGCAGCACCGATGGCTAACAGAATCAAGCCGAAGCAAAGGGCGGTCTGAACATCAACGTCAATACCTAATCCGCTACTTTTCATGTAAATGCCAAGGCCTGTCAAACCTATGCCCGTCAATGAGGTAATGAAACCCCACAACAGTTTCGAAAGCAGTTTCTCCTTCAAGAGCTTTTTCTTCGGCGAAATCTTTTTGAGCAGTTCCTCGACATCCATGTCGGGATTTTTCTCCAAGGCAGCCGTGACGATTTGCGTGCGAGCATTGGTCTCGTTCATTTTACGACGTGTTTCCATCCAAATGAAGATAATGGGGAGTACGCATCCGCATAAAATGATGGGTAACATGTTGATAAATTCCACCCAAATTACATTGCTATTCATTTTCTTTTCGTTTTAAGTGTTAGACTTCTGTTTTCTGTGTTTATTTCATTGTCGCAATCTGCGTCCCCGCAGATTGGTTGTTTATGTCACCTTATCAATCCAGCAAAACCATATTATGCTTTTCTTTGTCATAATAAAACCCCACGGCAAGGACTTTATTTTTGGCAAGACACAACCCTGTAATTTCCAATTGATAAGTATTGATTGTGTTTGGGACAAGAATCGTGCTCTTCAGATTCCCTTTTCTGTCGAATGTCTTTTTGAAGTAGCAGCCGCCTTCAATTGACAATGTATAAATGCTTGTTTCATCTATTATGATGTCAACAATCAAGTCCTGGAAATTGTCCTGAAACTGATAAATGTATTCTTCTGTGCCGTATAGAGTGCTGTCAATCGTAAAATCATCGGCAGAAACATTGAACACTTCTACAGTTGACAGCGGTTTTCCCAAATCGTTATTATCGTATATTGATAGGATCCCTGATGTGCCGTCTGTTACTGCTATTGTGCTTCCATGGCTTGTTATTTTGGGGTTACAGTAGGCATAGCCCAAATGCAAGTCCATGTGGATTTGTCCCAACTGCCCAATGCGTCCGACAGGTTTTTTATCGGTATCATAAACCGTATATAAAGGTGTTTCATTATAAAAGCGTTCTTCAAAAGGATTTTGATGCTCATTGGTCAATTCAAAATACGGATAGCCTTTGAACGAGGCAAAAAACAACAAGTCAAGTTCCTCTGAATAATAAAAGCTTTCATGCCCTATGTATGTGATGCTGTCAATACTTCCGAACAGTTCCATTGGAATAAATTCTCTCATCTTTTCGTTGTGAATGTTTTGGAAAATAACGGCAGGTGCGTTACAGTAGGCCATATTGTTTCCTTCTTTGTATTTTAGATTGGGCACAGAGACGGAAAACACCAGCGTATCCAGGTTAATCATGGAACCCGTAAGACACATGGCAAGTACCATATTATTGGCTCGCAATTGGAAATACTTTTCATACTCGATAGAGACAAACGCCAATTCTTCACTCTCATTCGGAACAAATCTTCCCACAAACGAAAGATTGTCAGCGTTTTCGGATAACGAATACAGATAAATGCTGTTGTCCAGTTCGTCGGCAAATGAAAGATAGCCTTTGCTGATTTTAGGAAAAGTGATATTTGACACAATGCTGTTGCTATCGGAAGGCACTGTCATTCTGCTGAATAGTTCGGCTTTCTTATAATGACTGTCTTCACAATCTGAAGCGGCAGGCTGGAATGAGATAGTACCTTCCCATAATTCGCCGTAATAGGGCATCGGCTCAGTATGTCGAATCAAGGCATCTGCAAATTCATCGTTGATGACGATATAATCACCGCCCGTAAGCAAACGCCCTGTTTTTCTGTCGACTTTCATGATGAAAGGTATGCGTGGCTCTTCCGTCCTGAAAGCAAGAAAAGACTTGAAAGACAAATCCGTATCGTAAATCACATCTTCGAAATAGAATTTCTTTGCCACATATTTTTTTGCTGCCTGTTCGTTGGGAGAGGATGCTATCATAACCATAGGGTTGTCCGGTTTGCGCATATAAAGCAATTCCTGAACGACATTGATTTCAGCCTCGCAGCGCGGACAAAACATCAACGGGCAGAGAACAACATAAAGCGTGTCGTTTTCGTTCGATATTCCCGAGAAATAATCTCTAAGGAGATTTTCCGTGCCTTTAATTTGCGCGACCTTGTGAAATGGTTCGGCATCGGCAATCTCATTAAGGTTCATTTGGGCTTCAGCAGTATCAAGCAGCAGAAACAAGGACAATAATAGTAACATCTTTTTGATGATGACAGTTTTCATTTTGATTTAAGAGTAAATGTTAGACTTCTGTTTTCTTGAACCAGTTCGCCCTTATAACAAGTCTGGATGGCAAAAGGTGACGTCAGAAGTGAATTAATTTCAGACGCTTCATCTTTCCCATGTTGAATTATGCCCCAACGAACTCCACACCAAGGTCTTTGCAAACAGTCTGTGCTGTTGTGCGACCGCTTTGGGCTGCCGGGGGAAGTCCGCCGGAATAGGCCGTCCGTTGCCCCGTAAAATATAAGCCTTCGCGGTAACGGACAGGCGCGTGGTACAAGCGTCGGAAGGGCGGCCAGTCCGTCATGTAGCTTCCCTCAAAGGTGCTGCAATAACGCTCATAGGTGAGCGGCGTGGCCATATCGGTCACAGCCACGGCATCCTTGATTTCGGGAATCACCTCGCTGATGGCTTCGATGAAGTCTGCCATCACCTCCTTTTTCTTGGCTGCATAGCTGCCGTCTTCCTTGGCCGCCTTCCAATAACCGTAGGTGGGGCCGTGAAGCAGACAAGTGATGACACTGCATCCTTCGGGAGCATAGCCTTCCTCTGTGGCATAGTTATTCACGACAATCGTTTTGAAAGTGCGCCCAGCAGCTTGCAGAGGATGTGGCAGCACAATCTGTATGGAACGGGGCCACGAAGACAAATCGGCCTTGACTCCGACACCGAGAAACATGCATTGGGTCGTCCGAAGCCCCGACCGCATCTTTTTGGCCCAACCATCTTGTAAAGGTTCCTTGAAAAGCTTATCAATGGCGCTTCGGGCATCAGCAGAAACAACTACAACATCTGCCGTAAGCACCTCATCTTTAGTGTGAACCGACCACTGCTTCCCTTCAAGGGAAATCGCCTCCGCAGGGTTCTGGTATCGGATTGCCCCTCCACAACCCAAGAACGTGTCGGCCATGTTTTGCGCCATAAGCAGGGAACCTCCTTTCGGGTAGCCGCTGTCGCCCACTTGGAATGTGCCAAGGGTGTAGATAAGCGAAAGTGCATTGATGTCAGGCTCCACAACGGCGGCCATAAGCGCCCTAATCCTAGGATTCTTGAACCATCTGGTGTATGCACGTGCCGACTGGGCCATCAAAAACGGCGTGACAAGGACAGCGGGCAGCATCTTGACATATTCCCAAACGGAAAACGGCTTGGGGTTTCTGACTTTCAGGCCACGCAAATCTCCAATAGGCTGATGGAAATCCTTGAAACAGGCCAAGTGAAAACGAAGTCGCCACAAGGCCAGACAATCCCTCAAGCCAGTGATTTCCAGCCCATGCAAATCGCGAAACAAAGGCATGGTTCCTTTTTCGTCCATCAACGTGTAAATGGGGTCTTTGAAATAGACGGGGTTGTTTTCCTGCAAGGCACCAGTCTCCAACCAAACCTGATGCAAGGGAATCTCCTTCTTGGCTCCAATGAGCCAATGGATACCTCCTTCGAAAGTGTAGCCTTTGCGTTTCCAACTGGTGGAAACCCCTCCTGGGCCAGCAGCTTTCTCCAAGACAAGCGTCTGGATGCCTGAACTTTGCAGATAGATGGCAGTGGTGAGTCCCGAGATACCCGCCCCGATGATTATTGCTGTCTTTTGTGCCATAAATTCATTGTTTCCACCGCTTAATCGTCGGGAAATACTGCCGCATCATGCCCTTGTATTCGTCCTTGGTCATAGGTTGAGGCATGTTCTTGTTGACCTCGTCAACGAACTGCGAGCAAAACTCGATCATCTCGTCCATAGTGCAGTCTTTCGTAAAAGCTCCATCCTTGAAGCAATACATGCAGTAATCTTCGTTCTTGTTTCCGTCGGCATCGGTGCCGAGGATTTCCTCTGTGAGCGGCATTCCACAGCTCTGACAAAACTTCATTTCGTTTTCCATATTATTTAAATCTAAATAGTTAATAGCATATTTGAAACTATGGTGTTTACCACTGTTTTCGGCACGTCGCATTCTTCAGCCAAATCCTGCCAATGCGAGGCAACTTCGACTATTTCATCGATAATCATTGTGGCATCTTTGATGTTGTTTTGATGGGCAAATGTCATCAGGTCTTGCCTTGTAATGTCGTCAAACTTACCGTTGATCGACATTTGGTGTGTGGCCGTCCACCCACCTTTAGGATTATATGCATAGCCTATGTCGTAAGCAGGTGAGAGCCGCCAAATGCCATCTTCGCCCATAAGGAACGAGATGTTCTTTGTGTGGTCATCCTGGTTGCGCACTACCACGTTGAACACTATACGTCTAAACATCTCCTGAGCAGCAACATAGGGCAGACGCAACGCCCTCATCACATTGAAAGCCTGTTCGTAGGAATAGGCACGATGAATCCGATAATCGAAATGAGCAATGCCGCAGAGCGTCTGCATATGGATTTTTTTGCCATTAATACGGTCAAAGCGCTTGGTGAGGAAATGTGCTCGTCCGTTTTCCTCTATCAATGAGCAATCCGTCATATCGATGCCGCAGGCTTTCGCCAATTTATAGAACGAATACTCCATACGACCATAGTTGTTTGTGGCCTTAAAGCCAACCGTCGCACTAACTCCATCCAACTTAATCAGATAGTAGTCGAATCCCGTAGGTGCTTCCACCTGACCTGAGCGCACTTCACCCGTCTCCTTGTTGTAGGCAATGATGGCCTTGGCCCGCTGTCCTCCGGCTGAGGTCCCTAACCGCAGAATCTCGGCAATGGCCGCTTTCTTGTCATCATTGAGATTCACGCCAAAAGACGACTTCTCAGCCAAGGCGTCACTGGCCACCTTCACCAACGAATCGATCTCGAAAAGGGCATTAGGGTCGTATGTAATATCCATAGCAGGCTCGAACTCCAAGGCACCCATACAACGTTTTCCCAAGAAACACAAGGTCTCGATGGGGTTGCTGCTTGTACGGCCAGTCAAGGCCAACCACCTATCGAACATAGCACGACCGTAGGTATCGGGAAGCGAATCGGCTAACATACCTGGCAAACCCTTGTAAGTTTCCCT
Source organism: uncultured Bacteroidales bacterium (assembly GCA_946405575.1). Lineage (GTDB taxonomy): Bacteria > Bacteroidota > Bacteroidia > Bacteroidales > F082 > Limimorpha. Next base: position 146,199 of record CAMJHP010000001.1, read on the forward strand.
ATCAATGCCAGCAAAAGAATAAACACGTCCTTCTCGCACAGGCATCATCAGCGGAGATGGCTCCAAACCGCGTCCAATAAAGCTACTGTCGTATTCAAATCTGGCAACATCATACCGCTCATCCCATCGGAAAGTGCCGACAGGCAGGCCAAACATGTTCACTTTTGCTACATCTACCATGTCGATTCCTCCTTACTGTTTTGATGCAGTTTTCCAACGGCCCGTTTTCTGGTCTTGGTCTTTGGAGCGTGAACCAACTCATAGTATTCATTAGGACTTAATTGCTCTTCCTCAATCAAGGATTGAAGCGCGTCAAGCAATCCCAAAGTGCGCAACAATCGCAACAGAGAATCAAAAGAACCTATCTCGCCTTTCTCTATCTTTTTGACCGACGATAGCGACACTCCTGCAGCCTCGGCAAGGCTCTGCTGGGTGATGTTCTGCTTCAGCCTTACTTGTCGAAGCCGATTCCCAATCTTCACAAGAATCATCGTGTCTGAAAGCATATAGATGTCGTCCATAACAGCTTAAAATTAAACCTTAATGATGCAAAAATACGAATAAAAGCTTAATATAAAACTATTATATTTGAATTTATCTGCAAAAACACAACACCTCTCAGCACATCGCTACATCTATTCGAGCGTCGGGAAGATTACGGGTGACATACATAGCGGCAATATTTTTCAGTACTCCATCGGTATTTCAGGGTGTGGTATGGAAAGAGGTTGTCCTTTTTGGGAAAGGTAGAACATATTCAAAACTACGGGTACACTGCCGCGGTTCTCGCCATGATGGATGGTGCCAACCATCTCCACGACCGCCTCGCCTTCGTGAACGGTCTTCTCTTTCCCGTCGATGGTGATGATGGTAAGCTCGCCTTGTTGCACCACGCCGTAGTTCATCACATTGTGATGGTGCCAGTCTAACTTCTTTCCAGGAGGAAACACGTAACGGATGGCCACCAGCTCGGGTCGCCCAATAGGGTAGTCGGGCATCTCGGCCCCATCCCAACTCTGCGTAGTGCGCAAAAGTTCGGTAATCTGTACATCGGCAGCTCTGTCGTGCTTGTTTTCCATAGTTTTATCCTTTTAATGTAAATAATTCACAATAACAAAAATCAAATGGCACACTGCAAACACTATTGCAAACAAAATTGCAGGACTGTTTTTCCTATCTGCAGCAAACAAAATGAATGCCAAGCAAGGCGGGATGGTCAATATGATAATGACCAATGAATTGGCAATTCCAAGGTAATACGATACCCACCCAGCGTAATAAACCGCGATACATACGATTGCGGCGATGACCAACGGCGAAAACCGCAGTTGGCTCCTTTCCTTGTTGATGACAAAACACAAACAAGCAATGGTCAAGACTTGAAAAACCGAAGCCACCGTGTCCACTATGGGCGTTGCCGATTCGGCCCTCAAAACATCGTTCTGGGCGGGAACGGCAAACCAAATGAAGTTCGGGAGCATAACCAAAAGGAAAAGGACCAATCCCGAAAAGTCGAATCCGAATCGGTATTTACTAAGCCATTCCATAGCTATCCCTCGTATCCTAACTGTCCGGGCAAACGGAGTTTTTCCTTTTTCGTGAAAGTGGATTCGTATGCCTCAAACGCTTCTGGGTTCTCATCCGCAACAAAATAGCCCTTTGGCGGACAATAGGTGGCCTCGGTAACACCTTCCTTCTGAAGCCAGCCAGGGATGAGTTCTTGAGCAAGGAAATAAGGCACCTCGGCATCGCGAGGCTCATCGTGATAATGGATCTTGAATTTGCTGGCAAGGTCAAAGCCAGCGTGCTTGTAGAAGTCGATATTGCCCTCCATGCAGAGGAAACCTACACCCATTTCACGCGCTTTATCCAATGCATAATTCAAAAGCCTCAACCCGTAGCCTTTGCGTTTGTAGTCGGGATGGATGCTGATGGGGCCAAAAGTCCACGAGGGCTTCTTGGTGCCGTCATCCAAGATAAGTTCGGCTTTTGAGAACATGATGTGGCCTATAATCTTGCCGTCTTCCTCCATCACAAAGTCAAGTTCCGGGATGAAGTCGGGGTTGGTTCTGTATTGGTTGAGCACATAATGCTCCAAGCATCCAGGGCGATAGACATTCCAAAACGCCTCGCGCGTGAGGTTCTCTACCTCTTGATAGTCTTTGGGTTGTTCTAATCTAATAGTCATCTTTGGGTGTTTATTGGTTCTGTTCAAACTTCTCTATGGCCTGTTTGAGAATTTCCTCTTCCTCAAACATCTCTTTCATCAACTGTTCATTAGAGATTCCATAATCTTCTCCATGATCTTCATTCACCACGCGTTGGTTGCTGAATTCTTTCATTTCATCCTCGCTGACCTTCATCATTTTCATGCAAAGGTCTCGTGTACTCTTCAATGACTTCAAATAAACTTGATTCATGAAATAATAATTAGGAAAGTCAAATTTGAGAAGTTTTCCTACAGACTTCATTAATCCTGACTCCGTCATCTCTTTTTTATATCCAACCAATAGGTCTTCTTCGTATTTATGGCGCATACTGTAGAAAGAAGAAACCTCATGAACAAAATTGACATTGCCGAGGGTATTGAAAGTCTCTATATTGGAGGAAAAAATGTTTTCTGTCGTTTCAGAAAACTCCATTTGGACAACCATCAAAGCATCTTTAAATTGGAAACGAAGGCTGTCGAAATACTCCGGATGAAAGGCAAGCTCCTGTTGATTCCGTTTTGCCTTCTGGAAAGCGGAACTTGCATTTTCCAATTGTTCAATGGTTTTGTCAAAATCATAGAGAATCATCATGACCATTTCCTTCTTGGCGGCCGCTTTATGGCGTCTATCGATGATGGCTGAGGTGCCGAAGGTGAGTATGATGGAGAAGGTTGTCGCGAGAAGCGTCAACAGAAACTGTTTGGTGCCGGACGAAGGTTTTTCTTTCATTTTCATTTCATTTTAGTTGGTATGTCTTGTATCGTTTCCATTCCTCATGGAGGTCAGCCTCATGCTCACCCATGAAGAATGTGGCTTGTAGGTCATCCTTGAAAGGCGTCCAGTTGCCGCAAATCACGCCGTCGTGGGCGATGATAGGCTGGAAGATGCCGCTGTTGTTGTGGGCCTTATGGCTATAGTCAGGCGAGAGGACGATGTCGCGGCTCTTGTAGCCGATGAGGTATTCGTCGTAAGGCGGAATCAGGAGATATTTGCCTTTGCGGAAACCACGGGTGCGGCAATCGTTGGTGAAATAGAATTCCCTGCGTTGAGACGCACGGCCGTGCGTCTCAACATGCAGGTAATCACCTAAAATCTCGATTCCCCGCCTGCAATCGTTGATATTCAGTCCCGACCACCACACGAAATCCTCCAAGGTGGCAGGCTGGCGGCTTTGGAAATATTTTCTGGCCAACATCGCCAAAGCCTCGTCGCGGTCCATCTTGACGCGAGGCTTCACCTTGTCGGCGGCGAGGGCGTATGTCGCCTTCATCGGCAATAAGTCGCCGCTGCAAAGCGTGCCTGACAGCTCAGCATAGCGAATATGGTACGATAGGCGATGCTCGTCCATATGGATGTCTTTGTCCGCCAATGCCTCAACGAAGTCTTCCTTGGTGACACTGCCTTTGTCGACGGCGGTTCGCACAAGGATTTCGCGGATTTTCATCACTTCCTCATCGGGAATGCTAATTTTGTTGCTCCTCATCCAGCCGTTGATGACCGCCAACGCCTTCGCCGAACAAAGCTCGAGCAAAGGCCAATAGTCCTCGGCCGACACGAGTTGCCAAGTGCCACGCATAAGGTGCAGACGAATCATTTGCCCGCTATCAAAGGCCTTCTTAAAGGCTTTGGCAGAGGGTTTCTTGGTACGCATCGCCACCGCCCATCGCATCAGACGGTACTCCTGCGCCTGCATCGCGCCCATATGGTTGACCACCTCTTCAGGCTTGTCAAACTGCGGATATATGAGCTGCTGGTTGAGTAATCGGAGGGCTACAAGATTCATATCACTTTAAACTATCTGCCCTGACAAGCAAAGTTTAACTTTAGGTGAAAATGTGGTTTCGTATGTTTCAAAGGCTTTTGGGTTCTCATCGGGGACCAAATAACCTTTCGGAGGACAATAGGTGGCCTCCATACCATTCAACCAACCTGGAATAAGCCCTTTGGCAAGAAAAAAAGACACTATGGCATCCCATGGCTCTGAGTGATAATGTATTTTCCGTTTACTAGCGAGGTCAAATCCAACGTGTTTGTAAAACTCGATATTGCCTTCCATACACAGGAAACCAACACCCATATGACGGGCTCTCTCCAACACATAACTGAGAAGCTTCAGTCCAAAGCCTTTGCGCTTATGATCAGGATGGATGTTGATGGGGCCGAAAGTCCAAGATGATTTTTTGTTGTCATTGTCAAGCATCAATTCAGCTTTTGAAAACATAATATGACCTATTATTTTGCCATCTTCCTCCATCACAAAATCAAGTTCAGGGATAAAGTCCGGATTGGCTCTATATTGGTTGAACACATAATGCTCGGTACACCCAGGACGATAGACTTTCCAAAACGTCTCACGGGTGAAGTTTTCCAGCTCGCGGTAATCTTTGGGATGCTTTAACCTGATTTTCATAACCATTGGGGCTTAAGTAACTGTTCAAAATTAAGCTGCATTTATAAACTTCTTGGCTGTAAGCTATCAGCTCGGTAGCACTATGGCTGAATAGCTGACGGCCAATTTCCCTTGCCTTTTATGTAAACTAATTCCGTTATCTACTTATTACTTTTTATCTTTCACTTTCAAGTCATTCTCGGATGGCAAAAATAACAAAATCTATTAGAATATTACACAGATTTCATCCTAATCTCTTACCTTTGCGGTTCAAATCCCAATTCCGAATGAATTACAAACGATTCATTATTCTCTTTGCATTTTTGATGGTGACGCTACCATCGCTTTTTGCCCAGCACATCGGTGGAGGCTTGATGTTGGGCCCAGCCTTTTCCACTATGAAAATGAGCGGTAACGACAGCACTACATTTCGCACCGACTTCACTGGTGGTGTGCGCATTGCACTCATTCCCAAACACTCTATCATTGGTACCGAAATCGACATTCTCTACTCAAGGCAGGGTACGAGTTCAAAAAAGGGATTGGATGCCAATAACAACCGCATCAGATATATGGAGAAGTCGCACTACATCAATGTGCCACTGCTGCTCAACATTTATCTCCGTCGTTGGAATGAAGACGACGAAGATGAATCGATGATTCCCCGACTGCGTATCGGACCGCAAATCGGTTTTTGCGTGGGTGGCAATGAAGTGAGGGAAGTAAAGGGTAAAAAGAAACAGCAGTTTATTACGCCCTGGGAACCAGGCAGTTTCAACCGCATTGATTATGGCCTCACTGCAGCGGTCAGTTATTGGTTTGTGGAGGTGCGATATACTTTCGGCATAGCCAATGTCATAAAAGGATATGAAAAATCTACCAACCATATCATTTCCGTTACATGGTCGGATATTTGGTAAGAAACTGCCGAGACGATTCTTGATAAGATGAAATAAAAAATCCCGCCACCAAATTGACGGGATTTTCCGTATTAACACTATAGAGACGTAGCACGCTACGTCTCTACAACCAATCATCATTTCCTCGCTGCAATCAGCAGATCCAGCATCTTGATGGCTGAATCACTGATGACCGTACCGGGACCGAAGATGGCCACAGCACCGGCATCGTAGAGGAACTGGTAATCCTGCGCGGGAATCACACCACCCACGGTGACCATGATGTCGGGACGACCGAGCTTTTCAAGTTCCTCGATGACCTGAGGCACCAGGGTCTTGTGACCGGCAGCCAGCGAACTCACGCCCATGATGTGGACGTCGTTCTCCACGGCTTGCTTAGCAGCCTCGGCGGGCGTCTGGAACAAGGGACCCATGTCGACGTCGAAACCAATGTCGGCGTAACCCGTAGCCACCACCTTGGCGCCACGGTCGTGACCGTCTTGACCCATCTTGGCAATCATGATACGCGGACGGCGACCTTCCAGCTTGGCGAACTCGTCGGCTTTGCGGCAGGCTTCCTCGAATCTTGCATCGTTTTTCGTTTCCATAGAATACACTCCTGAAATTGAACGGATTACTGCTTTGTAACGACCAGCGACTTTCTCGCAAGCCATCGAAATCTCACCCAACGAAGCGCGGCACTTGGCGGCTTCGACGGCCAAGGCAAGCAAGTTGCCCTCGCCCGTCTCGGCGCACTTGGTGATAGCTTCGAGGCAACGCTGCACATCGGCCTCGTTGCGGTTGGCGCGGAGCTCCTTCAGGCGCTTAATCTGCGACTCACGCACAGCGGTGTTGTCGACTTCCAAGGTCTCAATCGGGTCTTCGTGGTCGAGGCGGTACTTGTTGATACCGACGATGGTCTCGCGGCCCGAGTCAATCTTGGCCTGCTTGCGGGCAGCAGCCTCTTCGATACGCATCTTAGGCAAACCCGTCTCGATGGCCTTGGCCATACCACCCATAGCTTCCACCTCCTGGATGTGACCCCAAGCACGGTGGGCAATCTCGTTGGTGAGGCTTTCCACATAATAGGAGCCAGCCCACGGGTCGACGACACGGCAGATGTTGGTCTCTTCCTGGATGTAGATCTGGGTGTTACGGGCGATACGGGCGCTGAAGTCGGTGGGCAAGGCAATGGCCTCGTCCAAGGCGTTGGTGTGCAGCGACTGGGTGTGACCCAAAGCGGCACCCATAGCCTCGATGCAGGTACGAGCCACGTTGTTGAACGGGTCTTGCTCGGTGAGCGACCAACCAGAGGTCTGCGTGTGCGTACGTAGTGCCAGCGACTTGGTGTTCTTCGGGTTGAAAGTGCTGACAATCTTGGCCCACAGCATACGGGCAGCGCGCATCTTGGCAATCTCCATGAAGTGGTTCATGCCCGAGCACCAGAAGAAGGACAGACGCGGTGCGAAGGCGTCGATGTCCAAGCCAGCCTTGACACCGGTGCGGAGGTAGTCCCAACCGTCGGCCAAGGTGTAGGCCATCTCGATGTCGGAGGTGGCGCCGGCTTCCTGCATGTGGTAGCCCGAGATGGAAATCGTGTTGAACTTCGGCATGTTCTGCGAGGTGAACTCGAAGATGTCGGCGATGATGCGCATCGAGAACTCAGGCGGATAGATATAGGTGTTACGCACCATGAACTCCTTCAGGATGTCGTTCTGGATGGTGCCTTGCAGCTCTTCGTACTTGGCACCCTGCTCCAAGGCAGCGACGATATAGAAGGCCAGAATCGGCAACACGGCGCCGTTCATGGTCATGGAGACGGACATTTTGTTCAGCGGGATCTGGTCGAACAGGACCTTCATGTCCTCGACGGAGCAGATGCTCACGCCAGCCTTACCCACGTCGCCCATGACGCGCTCGTGGTCGGCGTCGTAGCCACGGTGGGTGGCCAAGTCGAAGGCCACGGACAGACCCTTCTGACCGGCAGCGATGTTACGGCGGTAGAAAGCGTTAGACTCTTCAGCAGTGGAGAAACCGGCGTACTGACGGATGGTCCAGGGACGCATCACATACATGGTCGAGTAAGGTCCACGGAGGAAGGGGGCAATGCCGGCGGCATAATTGAGGTGCTCCATGCCTTCGAGGTCTTTCTCGGTGTAAGCAGGCTTCACCATAATGTGTTCAGAGGTCTCCCAAGGCTCGCCATTCGGCAGGATGAGGCCGCTGTGATTAGGTATAGCGTTGATGTTGATGTCTTTATAATTCGGTTTCATCGTTTAATCCTTTCATTTTTTTGACTTCGGGACTTCGAGACTTCGGGACGACGGGTATTGGTCCGTCTCGCAGTCCCGCAGTCTCGTGTCTCGTGTCATTTTGTTATACCTAATTGCTTTTGGAACTCCGTTAAAGTGTCTAAGACATTGCTCTTGACGTGGATGAAATACTTCAGGCCAGCCTCTTTGAGGATGTCGGCGGTGCCTTCGGGGTTACCGGCGAGCACCACGATGGTGTCGTTCTTCAGCTCCTCGAAGATCTTGAGGGCGTTGCCTTCGCCGTATTCCTCGTCGGACGAGCAGATGACCAGGATCTCGGGCTTCACCTCGCGGGCGGCGGCGATGCCTTCGTCCAAGGTCTTGAAGCCCGGGTTGTCGACGACTTGGAAGCCGGCGCAGGCGAAGAAGTTGGAGGCGAAGTTGGCGCGGGCCTTACGCATGGCGAGGTTGCCGTAGGTGAACATCCAAGCCACGGGACGCTTGTGGTCTTGGGCATAGACGTCGGTGGCGAAGCGCAGCTTCTCGAACTGCTGGGCAGCGCGGAAGGTGACGATGGTCTCGACCTCAGCGTTGGCATCACGGCGGTCGTCGGCCTCGAAGACCCAAGCCTCGGGCGTAAACTTCATCGTCTCGGTGAAGTTCGGGAACTGGTTGGTGCCCAGGATGGTCTCACGGCGGGTGGCCACATTGCTGAACTTCTTGGCAGCGCTCTCCTTGATGAGGCCTTGGATCATGCCCTTGCGGACGGCTTCGAGATAACCGCCTTCGTCTTGGATCTTGTTGAACAAGTCCCAAGCGGCCACGGCCAGGCTCTCGGTGAGGTTCTCGATGTAGTAGGAACCTGCGGCGGGGTCGGCCACCTTGTCGAAGTGGGCCTCTTCCTTGAGGATGAGCTGCTGGTTGCGGGCGATACGGTCGGCGAAATCGGTTGGAATCTCAAACGGTGTGTCGAAAGGCATCACCGTGAACGAGTCGACACCACCGAGGACGGCTGACATCGTACTCGTGGTAGTTCGCAGCATGTTGACGTATGCATCGTAGAGGCTCATACCCAGTTCAGCATTGGTAGCGTGAATGTGCATCTTGGCGTTCTCTTCCTTGCCACCGTAGGCCTTCACGATGTTGGCCCACAACAGACGATATGCTCTCAGCTTGGCCATCTCCATGAAGTAGTTCTGTCCGATGGCGAGGTTGAAGCGCATCTTGGGTGCGATCTCGTCGATGGTCAGGCCTTTCTCGGTGAGTTTGTCGAGGTATTCGGCACCCACGGCGAGGCTGAAGGCCATCTCCTGTACGATGGTGGCACCAGCATTGGTGAACACGTGGCCGTTGACACCAATCGTTTGGAAGTCTGGCATATCGGCTTTAACAACGATATAAGCCAATTCCATATCGGCACCTTCGTTGATGTACCAAACACCGCGACGCAGGTAACGCGTCAGCGGGTCATAGTTCAAGGAACCCTTGATGTCCGGAATCTTTGACAACATTTCAAGTATCGGCAGATGGTACTTGTTGTTGTAGAAGTTAATCTCCACGGCCTTTTGGTCGATGCCGTTCAGCAACGTCGAGATGGCGATGGTGTCGTAAGGTTTGTCATACTCCAACTTGAAACCAATGCTATTGGCACCACGGCTGATGGCGTTAAGGGCAATCTTGTTGGCCTCGTGCACGTCCTTCACGGTGATGTCTTGACGGATGAGCCACGCATTGCCTTCGGGTTTGTTGCCACGAACGTAGGGGAACTCGTTGGGGTTCTGGCCCGTCCAAGGGATGTCGGCCAGGTTCTCGGCACGGTAGTAAGGCCTCACGTTGAAGCCTTCGGCCGTGCGCCAAACCAGCTTTTTGTTGTAATCAGCGCCTTTGAGGTCCTTCTCAATGACGGCTTCCCATTCTTCGGTCGTCACGGGAGGAAACTCCTCAAAAAGTCTCTTTTTTTCTTCCATGTTGTTATATTTGATTGATATTCTATTGTACGACTTATCGAGGGTATACAAATAATGTGCAAAGGTAATAAATAAAGTAATTGAGCAAGTCAGAAAAAAAGAAAAAGCAAAAAAAGGCTTCAGAAAACATATCATCTGAATGATGCAGGCCTCAACAGGTATGTCATCCCTACTGAGGCTGGTGGGCAAAGGCTTGGAATCTATAGCTGTTGAGGCCGTCCTTATAGGTATGCCCATTGTGCCGCCTCCCATAGATTCCCCCTCACGCACATACCCACGTTGGAATGACATAGAAGGCTTTACTTACTACTCAAATAAGTCTTTTCTTTCTGGGTTGATAGTATCTATTAGCCTTTCTTTTTCTACTCTAGATAGACTCTTTATCACCTTTTCTCTTTCTATCGCCTGATCTATCAAGCCAAAATCTTCATAATAAACCAGCTTATGACACTTGTATTTTGAAGTAAAAGCAGATCCGCTACCTTCTTTATGCTCCCTAACACGCCTGTCAAGATTATTGGTGACACCCGTATATAAGGCACGACCATTGGCGCTTTGCATCATATAGACCCAATAGGTTTTCATCTCTTGTAATTGTTATTCTTTTATGCCGCCTCCCATAGATTCCAAGCCCTCACACATACCCTGGCAGGAATGACATGGGAGGCTTGCGTTTACTAAGACTAAAGCAGGCCTCAACAGG
>CAMJHP010000002.1 GCA_946405575.1 uncultured Bacteroidales bacterium
TTGTCGCTTTGCAAGCAAAATCCCACTAAACCCTATAGGTTGCGGATTTGAGGTTAAAGTTGCCCTCTTTTCTTTATACAGCGGCCGGACGGCGGTAAACCGCCGCCGACACCTTCTTGAATGGGTAAGCTGTAATAAAAAGACAATCCGACTATTTTTTCCGTGATTTTTTCACGGATGTATGAAAAAAGTTGTATCTTTGCGGAAAATTCAAATCTAACACTTTACCATCATGTTGCTTCGATTGGAAATACAGAACTTTCTGTCGTTTTATGACAAAACGGTGTTCGACATGTTTCCTAACCCTAAAAGGGAACACTTCCAGAACCATGTGTACAACGAAAAGATTCCGCTGCTCAAAATGGCGGCTATTTATGGCGAAAATGGGTCAGGAAAATCGAATTTCGTGAAGGCTTTGGGGTTTGTGAAGTCGTTTGTGGAGGATGACGATTTCCTGAAGAAGATCAACCTGGGCGAATACCGATTCCAACTGTCGGAACAAAGCAACCTGCCGATTTCGCTGACGATTGAGTTTTGCGAAAAAGGCAGCTATTACATCTACGAAATGACTATCAACGGCGACATTGAAGAGCGGTTTTCGATTTCGGGCCTCGGTGAAACGGAGAACCAACTGCTGTTTGAACGCAAGGGGGTGAATGTCGTTTCAGAGTTGATAGAAAACCAGGAAGTGGTTGAAAGGTTGCTGTCGCTGAACAGACACTCTTCCATCCTGTCCCACAGGAAATACCCCGTTTTCAAGCAGAACAAGGATATTGGCAATCTTTTTAACTGGTTTAATGACTTGGATGTCATCACCATCAATTCAAACATTCCGACTTTAATCGACTTGCTTTCGAACTATTCGGAGCTGTTTGACTTCGCCAACGAAGTGATGAAGAACATCGGTATCACCAATTCGTTGACCATCAAGGAAACACCGTTGGAAGAATGGATTGTGCAACAAGACATCACGGGGCTGAAAGATGTACTGGAAAGCAACGGCATTGACGACAATTCGGGTTTGGCCGTCCTCAGGAACAACCGTAACGAGTACAGCGTTTCGATGAAGGACGGGGAAAAGATTGTGAAGGAGTTCTTGTTTGAACAGTTGGGCGTGAATGGTTTCAAGAAACCGTTGAAAATAGCGACACAATCGGACGGCACTGTCAGATTGTTGACGCTTATTCCAGCTTTGTTTGATGCCATTAGGAGGGGCAAGGTGGTGGTGATTGATGAGTTGGAGAACAGTATCCATCCTAATCTTGTGTATCGACTGGTAAAATACTACTCCACCAGCCATTGCAGCGGACAGCTGATTTACACCACACATCTGACGCAGCTTCTTGACCAACAGAATCTGATTCGACCTGACGAGGTGTGGAAGACTGAGAAAGAAAACGGCTGCACAAGGATGAGCTCGTTCAACGACTTCAAGATCCACAGCACGATGAACATTGAAAAGGGTTACATCGAGGGCCGCTATGGAGGAATCCCGAGCATTTCAAAAATCGCTTCCGATGAGCAATAACTGGTCATACAGCAAAGGTGAACCGAGAAAAGAGCCTTTGGACATCACCGCACATAAGACTGAGAACGAAAGCGCGGAAAAAAAGTCCTTGAACGAGGTGGCCGTTTCGTACCAGAAAGGCGAAGGTGTGCTCATTCCAAAGGCGTTCATCGTGATTGTTACAGGTGGCGAGCGGGAAAAGGACTACTTCAAACGAGTTAGTGACATTGAGAAGCTTAAGGTTGCCTCGTTTGTCGAGCCTAATTTTGACAAGGATGACGAGCCGAGGATTTTCAAGTTTGCCATCGACAAGGTGGAAGACTACAAGGCTTCGTCGAGCCCGGACAATCCAGACAGCTATTATCTGATTACGGATGTGGATCATTTCGGGCGGCACATTGTGGCTCATCATAAAGAGTGTGTCGATGCAGGCATTCGGATGATTGTTAGCAACCCTTGTTTTGAGGTGTGGCTGTATTATGGGTATCACAGTGACAAGTTTGTTGATTTCGTGAAACCTGGCGAGTTGAGTAAGCTGAGTTCTGCGTTGAAGAAGTATGTCAATACGAGCGTTGAAGGAGGATTGAATGTCAGGAATGCTATCTTCAGGCTTACCGAGAACATAAAGAACGCCGAGCTGAACTACTCATGTGACAAGAACCAGATGCCTGAATTGTATTCCACGGATATGTTTATTCTTGGCAAGGATATTCTACCATTTGTTGAAGAGGAGCTGAAGGCACAGGAGAAACGGATAGAGGAATTGGCGGAATTGCATCGGAAGAATAATTAAAAGGCCGAATTATGTGTAATTCGCTAATATTACTCTTTGTCTATATGAATTAACATGAATATGTATTTTTTTACCAAACCCTTTTGAACAAAAGCCTTTGGGCGGAGAAGGATTTGAAAAACAAATTTCATCCTCTTTTCTTCTTATCCGTTCTCTGTTACCCTTTGGTGCAGTTGTCCTCACAATTATCCATATTTTTAAAGACAATACCAGGCTTCTTTTTTTTACGGCTTACAACAATGATAAGAGCAATTCCATAAATAATCTGTCGCATATTAGCAGCAATGGAAGATGGCATTCCTACGAATCTTAATATCTCAGGCAACAGCACAAGGAAAACAGCCGCGAGAAACACCCCTCGCAGATTTCGCATACCGCCAATGATAACGATACTCAAAATGAATATTGACTCGTCCAACGTGAAACTTGTTGGATCGATATAGGAGATGTAATAGGCATAAAGAACACCAGCAATTGATGCCAGCATGCCACTAATGACAAACGAAACCACTTTTGCCTGACCGACATTCTTGCCCAAACTGTCAGTATAGATCTCATCCTCGCTCAAAGCACGCAATAAACGCCCAAAAGGAGACTTAGTAATATTGTGTAGAATAAACCAAACCAAAGCTGTCAATACAGATGACAAAGCCAAGAACGCCCATTTGCTTTCCAACGGAACACCAAACAACGAAATAGTTGGAATTCCGCTAATGCCTAACGGTCCATTGGTAACACTTTGCCAATTGTTCATAATGGAGTATATCACCACTTGTATACCCAGTGTTATTACAACATAATAATCGTCCACTGTCTTCACCGCAACTTTAGCCACAATAAAAGCAATAATCCCAGATATAAGCAGAGCAATAATCAGGTTTAGTATTGCTGGTGTGCCGAAGTTGACAGCCATAAGTGCCGCGGCGTATGCGCCAATGCCATAAAAACCAGCATGGGCAAGCGATATTTGTCCACTATAACCCGCCACCAAACTCAGCGATTGAGAGAGAATGGAATAGATGCAAATCAATATGAGCAAATGCAATATATATTCCATTTTACACCTCCGTTTTCTTTAATTTCTTTCCACTGAAGCCAAATGGTCTGAAAAATAGGAAGATAACCAAAATAATATACGCAGTGGCATTCATCCATTTGCTGTCGAAGTAATATGCTGCCAAATGTTGAGATGCGGCTACTAATAGGGATCCCAATACCATAGTCCTCATCCCACCCATTCCACCTATTATCATAGCGACTACACCAAACATCATCCAATCAAACCCCATCGTCGGAATAATATCAATATCTGCCGCGATCATTATTCCAGCAAAAGATGCCATCAAAGTTGCAACAAACATTCCAATTAAAGACACATGATAAGGATTAAGTCCATAAACGGGAATCAAATCATGATTGGAAGATGCCGCTTTAATCTTCATACCAAGCGTTGTATTGTTTTCTAATACTCCCCAAAGGATGGATAGAAAAGCACACACCCCTAGACTCCATAATTGCACCATCGAGAGGTATGCATTTCCAATATTCACGCCTATTGAAGTTCCCCATGATTTAAAGCTCAACATTCCACTACCCCATACTATCTCTATAACATTTAGAAAAACCACATTTATTCCAAGTGAAACAAGCATCATTCGCCATCCTTCAACACCTCTATTCCCTAATGGTAAATATACAATCTTTTCAGCAGTCAACATTATGAGAATACACAGAACTACTGAAGAAAAGATTGAAAACCAAAATGGACAATTTGTTTCTCGAACAAACAAAAAAACTAAATACGCGCCTAGAATGATCGAAATGGATTGTGCAATATTAAAAAATCGATGCGTCACATAATAAATATGAAACGATTTAGACAATATCAAGTAAATAAATGTCGTATATAGAATATTCAATATTATTTGCATCATATTAGTCCCATTCTTTGATTTTAGGAACGAAGTCTATGAACTCAGGTATTGTGACTACTTCACCATGGAAACCCACCTCTCCTGTATGTTTATTTTCTACTATGTCAGAGTATTTGCCGAGCACCATTTTGTATTTTGAGCGAAAGCCAACCATCTTTTCTTCTATTTCGTCACATGGTTTGAATACTACTTTATCTTCACCATAGGATAGCATATCTTTTAGATCAATCATACAGACCCTTGCCAACTCATTAATATTTCCATGTATTTCGACATTAAAATAATTCCTCAATAAATAGTCTAACATTTTATTACCACTTGCTTTTGAAGAAAAACGAAAAAAAGTTCCTTCCTGACGAGTGCCAATAATTTCTTCTATTGCATTTTTTATGTCTTGAGAATAATATGGACAGTGGAAAATGAATTTTACTTGATCACATTCCGATATAATATTATACATGGTACAATGCTTTTGATTATGTTGAATAATATCAGAAACCCCAATATTGATATTGGGAGAGTAAATATGCAGTTCTTCCTTAGGATTAATCCTTTGCAGGTCTTTTGCATGCAACCTTAATGCAGCGAGGAAATCCTCTCCTGATTCAATTTTCTTAATATCAAGTTTTAATGATAGCAACAATGCGACAACTAATGAACAGAGACTAATAACTATTGCATAATACTCTTTTCTTTCAATAATTAATGGTAATAAAGGAACATCTTTACCTACCAAAAGTAAAATCTCATATATTGCGATAAAAACAGCTGCGATTAATACCGTGTATATAGAAATCATCCATTCATGCTTTGCTATTCCGTGCTTGAGTCTATATGTTAGTTTCTTAATATAGGATTTAAAATATTTTTCAATTATTACGATATAAAGTACCGATAACAATATGATAACTATAACGCCCCATCCTATTAAATTAAACAATAGAGATAGTGCTGCAATAACAATATTAATTAAGACAAAGAAGACAGTTAGAGTTATTATCCTCCAATGTGACACTTCCCTTTTCATTTTATTTAAATTTTTGTTCCCGGACATAGGCTTGTTTTTGTAAATCTATAATACGATTGCCAAAAATACCAAAGGCATCATCCTTAATTTGATATCTATAATACTTTCTTTTCATTTCTTCTTTAATGATATTCAATAGGGGCTCACTCGGTATTGATAAAAACTCCATTTCCGAAATAACTTTTGCAAAATATGATTTCATTATTTTCCCTTGAGGAGTATTGTCAAATGTCTGATCATCATTAAGTAAGAATATTAAAGTCTTAGACAATTCGATTATTCTTATTAGTTTATCAATAATAATATCTGAACTATCCTTTGAAAGTCTCATCAATTCTCTAATCTTTTGTATCGAGTTGCTATAGAAAGGAAGTTCGAATGCGCTTTCCAAGTTATTAGTAACGAACTCTATCCTTTCTAAACCAACGCCACACCCAATTCCTGTATTCACAGTTTTTTCCAAGTAGGATAATTTATTTATATATTGATAAATGTTTGATGATGCTATTTCTATAAACCTATTGTTTCTTTTGACAAAGAATTCCACATTATAACCAGCCAAACGATCTATGCCACGACTGAGCATAAAGTTTCTCCTTCCTTTTGTAAGGATTATATGTTTGTCGTTAATTCCAATAGCCTTAAAGATCTCAACAGAATCAGTATCTAATGGCATTTCTTGATCCAAGAAAACGCCTCCTTCACAGGCTGTAACATAGATTTCATCTCGAGGAATACCACATAATTCAAGAAACTCTACGAGCAAAGACAACTGCTTATATTCCTCAGCTTTCTTGTCATCAATGAATCCAAATCCGCCCCATACACCCATTTCAAAGAGCAATAGATGCTCATAACTGACTCCTACTATCTGTGCATCAACCTTGCGAACACATAAGTCTATAACTGAAATATTATCCTTTTTTACTTTTTCTGGATTTAAAATGGCCGGAACTAAATAACTATGTCCTCCGCTTAGATTAAATTCACCCTTAAAATACTTGGACACAAGATTACTCCGTTCAACAAAGCGGAAACTGTTTTCTTGAGTGAACCTCTCAAATAAACTATATATATCCATAATTACTGTTTTTCCATAATTAGTTCGGGAAGAATGTCATTAGTTGCAGTAATTTCTATACGGCTTCCAAGTATGTCAAGTTCGGAATGGCTCTTAATGTCATTAGCTACCGATACGGGATTTACTCCGTTAGAACTATTTAAATATACAATCATTGCGCTATTAAAGAAAATCAATTCGGCAGTACCTATTTTACACCCATTTCTCTTTTCATAGTCTGTGACAAAATTGGAAAGGTCTTCCGTAAGTTCTGACTTTTTAAAGTTAACCATAGTCAAATTACTTATATCAGCAGTTAGAGCACCTGCCCCAGAAACCACATAAGATAACGTTGTAATAATCTCACCCTGATAATTCTGCTCTCTGAGTTTAATAATCAAATTTGAAATGTTCTTTCCTCCTGCACAAATAATGATTTTTTGTGCGCCAGAATCAATAACCTTTTTTGCCAATGTCTGAAAATTCGTTTCATTCGCAGGGAATGGGAAATCAGCAATTAGTTTTTCACTTCCTAAACTATTCATTAACGAGGAACTAAATGCCACTCCAAAATCATCATTCATGTAACAAAGAGCAAAATTTGAGGATGTGTCAACATTGTCCAAAATGAACGACACCTCTTGAGTAACTGTTTGAGAATGTCTAAAAAACAAACTATCAACAGCACTTAATGAAGGATGGGACGCATGAGAAAACATAAGTGTTCCCTGTTTTTGATGGATTGGTATCAATGCCAAATCAATTGAACTGACAATCGAGAACACCGTACTAATCTTATCAATTGTCACGAGTTTATTAACAGCACTTATTGAGGATGCAGTATTTCCCATGCCGTCCTCAATTTGTATTTTGAGTTGCCTTTCGGGATAATATTTATTTACATATTCCTCTGCCATTCTCAATCCATGACTTGCAGATTCTCCAACAGATGATAAATTACCTGTCATTGGCAAAACAGCCCCGATTTGCACTGTGTCCTTTTTATCAACTGGACGTTTTTTCTGGTTCAAAAAGAGCCATACTGATGCGCCCACAATTAATGCGACGCAAATAAGAATTCCTACGATACTTCTTTTTTTCATAGTTGTGAATATTAAACAATTTGTTGTAATATTGATTCTACAGACTTTAGATTCTTTTCAACGATTTTTCCTAATCGCATACAAAAGACCATACTTGCATAAGGCACCATCTCCTTTAAATGATGCTCAACAACCATCATAGTAGTCCCTTTTTCACGTATCCTGCCAAGTATGTCAATCACCTCGGGAATCTTATCCTCACTAAGCCCTGCCAGGGGCTCATCATACAGCAACATGGTTGGCCGATTAACCATAACCATGCCAAGCGCAAGCATCTTTCTCTCTCCCCCACTCAAACGTCCAGCGGTTTGTTTCCGGCGTTCTTTGAGCAGTGGCATCTCTTCCATCACTTCATCAATTCTTCTGATACTCTCTTTTCTGTTGTTGAGATGCAACAAGGAGAATTGCAAGTTCTCTAATACACTTACATCATCAAAAAGTTCATTTTTCTGCGGCACATACATAATCCCTCGATTCAGCAGAGTATGTGTCGGTGCTTTCTTTTCCCTATTGTGAAGCACTTTACCATCATATTCTACAGAACCTTGCCAGACATCTACCAATCCATAAATCAACTTTAGCAAGGTGCTCTTTCCTGAGCCGTTTGAGCCAACCAACAATACCACATCTCCTTTTTCGATATCCATTGTAATGTCGAAAAGCACTTGCTTGTTGCCGTATCCTGTACTTGCGTTATGTATGGAAAGGAGACTCATACGTATGCGTTTAATACTTCTGGGGATTCTCTAAATTCTTGATACGAGCTGTATCTTTGTACCAAGCCATTATGCAAGAAAAGAATTTCATCAGCAACAGCTTCGATGAAATCTGAATTGTGTTCGATAACAAACAATGCTTTACCTTGCTCCTCCAACCTCTTTACAACAGTGGCCAACTTCTCGCGAAACACAGGGTTGACACCGGCTGCTGGCTCATCCAACAGCAAAACAGAAGCATTGCTGGCCATACAACAAGCCAGATTCAACAATTTCTGTTGTCCGTAGGATATTTCATTAGCTTTGCTCTCAGCAATGTCATCAATAAAGCAATCCCTCAACAATTGGTCAGCTTGCGTGGAATTATGTCTTTGCTCTTGGCTCACTTTTTTATTGGGCAATAATGTCTTCCACCACTTTTCACCTTCTTGTTCTGGAAACGACAGCATGACATTCTCTTTTACCGAAAGTTCACCAATTAGACGCATATTCTGAAATGTTCTCCCAATTCCACTCCTTTTGCGCTGATAAGGCCTTAGCTTGTTTATTGATTCCTCATCAAGCAATATATCGCCTGCATCCTGACGGACAAATCCGGAAATGATATTGAATAAAGTTGTCTTACCCGACCCATTCGTACCCATCAAAACAGAAATCGACCCACCAGAAACACTAAAAGAAACATCCCGAAGAACCTCATGTTCTCCGTATGACTTCTTTATATTTCTGACAGTCAGTATCATATTTCTTTGACAACTTGTATTACTTTGAGTTTATTGATTCTCTTATAATCAATTCGTCTATGATGAATTAACCGTACATTCGGTACTTTATTATAATAGGGAGCAAAATTACAAAAAACATTTCATCCATGCAAAATGAAGAAAAAATAAAGAACATCGCAGGTTCAAATAGAAAGTGTAACAACAGAAATCCCGATGAAATCTATCGTTAGCATGATAGCATCTATGTTCGTATGTCGGGTTGACAAATTAAATATTTTCTCAAAAAACCATTGCAACAAAATATAAAAAAGCTACCTTTGCACCCGATAAATCTGTCACATGTGACACAAAAAACGAATAAATGGAAATCAGACGAGACTTATACTTGCAGAAGCTGATTGACCGTCGGCACAATGGATTGATTAAAGTCGTGACGGGAGTACGTCGATGCGGAAAATCATACCTGGTGTTCAACCTGTTCAACGACTATCTGAAATCAAACGGCATTGATGACAGACATATTATCAAAGTGAATTTGGAGAACCGCAGAAATAAGAAGCTTCGCAATCCTGATGCACTCCTTGAATATCTTGACGGAAAGTTTGTCGACAAGCAAATGCACTACATCTTGCTTGATGAAGTGCAGATGGTGGATGAGTTTGAGGATGTGCTGAATAGCTATCTTGACATTCCCAATGCGGATGTGTATGTGACCGGCTCAAACGCCCGATTCCTTTCAAAAGATGTCATCACCGAGTTCCGTGGCCGAGGCGACGAGGTGAAGATTTATCCCCTCTCGTTTGTCGAGTTCATGACCGCTTACAACGGAAGCAAACAACTGGGCCTGGACGAATTCATGACATTCGGAGGCCTTCCCCTGATACTCACCTATAAGACCGAAGAGCAGAAATCAGCATATCTGAAAAACCTGTTTGAAGAAACCTATATCAAAGACATCAAGGAACGTTATCAAATCAGGCACGAAGAAGAGTTTGAAGAGCTGCTCAACATCATTTCTTCGTCCATCGGGAGCCTCACCAACCCGACAAAGCTGTCCAAGACCTTCAAAAGCGTGAAGCAAGTGACCATCGACCCCGAAACCATCAAGAACTATCTCGAATACCTTTGCGACTCATTCCTTGTGTCAAAAGCCATGCGCTATGATGTCAAAGGCAAAAAGTATATCGACACCCCATCCAAGTATTATTTCTCTGACATGGGTTTGCGCAACGCCCGCATCAATTTCCGACAGGACGAAAAGACCCACATAATGGAAAATGTCATTTACAATGAGCTGTTGATTCGTGGCTTCAACGTTGACGTGGGTGTCGTCCCCGTGGTCATCCGCGACGAGAACGGCAAGCAAAAGCGTTCCCAATTGGAGATTGACTTTGTGTGCAACCAAGGCAGCAAACGCTATTATATCCAATCGGCCTTCCGGATAAACAGCGAGAGCAAGGAGCAACAAGAACAAGCCTCTTTAAACAAGGTGAACGACTCGTTCAAAAAGATCATCATCACTGGCGAGGAATGCCTCGTCCATCGCAACGATTACGGTATCACTACGATGAGTATCTATGACTTTCTTCTTAACTCTAATGCTTTGGAATTATAGACATTGAAAAGCTAATCTCCTCTGATCAAACTCTTTCCCCTCACCCAAGGGTAAGATAATATACCATTGAAGAAAAACATAAAAAATGCACTTTTTATAATGTACAGAAAAAAAGAAAAGTAACGACAAATGCCGTTACTTTCCCTTTTCCCCCTCAACCTAACAGGTCGAAGCTTTTTCGAGCGAAACAATAAACCGCTCAATGGAACATATCATCGGTTAGTTTGAGGGTGTAGGTTCTTGTACCTTCATAGCCTTCATCGTCAGGATTGCAAGTCCATGCTTCGCGCTTAAAGAAGAAACGCTGGCCTTCAGTGGCGTTATCATCATGTCGAAAGATGATGGTAGATGCACCATCAGAACTCCGAGTGATTCTTACACTGTCAAAATCTGACATCAACTGGGTAAACGCCTGCTCATTTGTTACAGATACGTGAGGCCCTCCTCCCGCGTTAAAAGAACTAATCGATACCTTTTCCATTTGAATTCCTGCATTGGTGGTATAAGGTGTTGTGTAATTTGTTACACCATTTTGATATGCATTACTCCATCCAATAAGTGTAATAGTGTCATTTGTCTCCCCTTTGAGTACAAAATCGACATCCACAAAATGTTCACAAGCTGAAAACAATATAGATAATGAAATAAGCAAAACCAACAACAATGAGTGTTTACAGATTTTATTCTTCATTTCTATTTTCCTCCATAGATTAGATTAATAACCATAGGTTGTAAAAAGCTGGTTTATTTTAGTTGCATTGCTCTGATAAGCAGAAAGCAGTTTCGATTTTAAGCTTCCTCCATTTAATGTGGTACTTGTCATGCAATTATATACAGGAGACAAATCACTCAGGCTACCAATATGCAGATTGTCTGTAATATAATTGATAATCTGAAGTGTTTGACCATTTATCAACTTAGATTGCGAATCTACTTCATTGTCAACGATATCCCAAAATAGCCCTGTCAATAACCAACAGTTCATGTAGCCTGACATTGTTGGCGATTGAGAAGGTCTAGTCCGCATAGTGAATCCTTCTATTTGATTCTTGTATTTATATGAATTGGCATTACCATCATAATAATGGTTCATACATTTATTGCAAACAAAATCTGCCCATCCTTCACACAAAGCAATTAATTGTCCACTTGCATCAGATGGAATAAGACCATTCTGATAAGGATCGTGATTAGAATTGTTCAAAATGTTTTCAAATTCACGACGGACAAACTCACTCCAGAAACTGCCTCCAGCTTTGACACCATGACTAAAATGTCCAGCTTCATGGAACAAAACATCTTCAATGTTCTCAACATCTTGGCTTGAACTAGAAAAAGAGAGTACAATATCGGGATAAAGATGTCCAAATAACAAACCAAACTGTGTTCCTATGGGATAGGTAATTGGTGCAAAGTATTGAAGCCAACCTGAAAGCAATCCATTGTATGTAACCGCCCATGTGTATTTTTTTGCCATGGGTGTCGCCCCTCCCATTCCATTTGAGGAAACCATTACCCAGATATTGGCATCATTATGAATTCCTGTAACGCCACAAGATTCCATATGTTGGTTATATTTGTACAAAGCGTTACTGACAATGGCTTTATACCAAAGATGAGTATTGGTATTGTCTATTTTGATTACTTTGTATGGGCCCGAAGAACCTTGGTTCATATAACAAATGGCATCAGAAGTGGCAATACCAAGCATCTCGTTCCAACTTTTGCGGATAATGTAGTCACCATTGCGCCATGTTGCTCTTACCTTTACTTCACCACGCATCTTCTTGTTAAGTTTGAAATGGCCATTAGCATCGGTAAAAACCGCATAAGGGATACCCCATCTCACAATTTGGAGTTTTGTGTTTTTAACTGGCTCATAATTGTTACCTGAGGTTTGAACTTTCAAGATTCCTTCAGGATAGTAGTTCCCACTTCCTTTTGTTGATTCTGGAAGAGCAAGATATTCAGGCAATGTGGAAACGCTTAAGTCCTCACCATTATACTGGATACCTAATTGATCGGCATTTCCGGTAAGCACATACGAAACAACAGTAAGGTCAAACTGTTCTTCATCAGGGTCGAAAAGGGTGTCAATCACCGTATAGGGAACAGCAGGAAGGACATCACCAATCGGAATGCTGGCATAAAGAGGGGCAAACTTGTTTTGTGTTTCCTCTGAAACGGAAATGTAACTCCCTTCTTGCAATACTACATTCTGAATTGGGTAGTTGTACAAGGCATACGTGTTGCATAAGGAGTCAAGCAAAGTAAGATGCTCGTTGGTAGTTGGATTAAACTGCACATAGTAATGGGTTGGAAAAACCACTATCAAACCGTGGTTAGAATTGGCATTGATGAAATTTGCTGCCGTACGCATATTCCTTAATGAGAATGGAATACCCCTGTCGTTTCCGATTACCATCATACTTGACCCATCACCATCTCTTGCCCCACTAACAGGAAGCTCAGATGTTGTGTACGAAAGTGGTGATGAAGGATCTTGAAATTGGTTTTCAGTAGCTGTTTCTTGTTTTTTGCAGCTAAAAGCCAACAATGCCATAGCTGTCAACATGAACATTGTTTTGATTTTGTTTTTACTAAACATGATTTTAAATTTTTAAAGGTTTAACATTTAATTATTGATAAAAGTATCGTTTTCATTTGTCGCTTTCACTCCGTCCCATCCCATTACGCATCCTTTCTCTTCGAGGAATTAGTTTATAGAATGTTTTCATGGAGTCTTCTTTCAAGCTGTCTGGCTTGGCTTCAACCCTCTCCCCTTTCCCCCTCTGAGAGGGGGGCTGGGGAGATTCCTTGCGGTTTCCCTGGTGGCATTCTGTCAAAAGAAAGAAAACAACGGAAATCATTGCAAACAAGGGTACCAACAGTCTTGTTTTTCCTTTTTTCTTCACCTTATCCATAGCTCTTCTATTTCATTACCTGCATTTTCAACACACCATTTGTTTCACCATTGGCTCTTACAATGCCAATGTACATTCCAGTGGGAAGCGATGATGTGTTCACCATGGTGGTATACCGTCCTGCTCCCATATTCTGGCGGTCTTCTACGGTAAACATTTTTACACCCATTAGGTTATACACATCAATTTCCACTTTTGCATTCTTTTCCAGCTCATATTCAATAGTCGTATAATCGCTACAGGGATTAGGATAGCTTCTTGGAAGTTTTTCACTACTTGTTGGGGCTATACTTTCATGTATTTCTGTATAAGTCTGTTCTTCAGGTTGTTTCTCGTCAATTTCAGTGTTTCTTCCCAAAGAGTTCTCTGGCAACCAAGAAGATGAACAAAGAAACTCTGAAACACTAACATTAACCATGCCTGTTCCCAAAGGTTTCAAATGAGTTCCATCCCTAAGTTGAATAGTACCTTCACAACGTAGAAGAACATCTCCACTATCGTTTTGTACAACAAAATTTCCAGTAGGAAGGTTAGAAGTAACATTTTTGCCTACCAAAATACTATGACGTGCCTCGAAAACCTTTGGACTATTGACTACTCGATTCTGAAGATTCAGATCAATAACACCTAATTCATTTAAAATCCAACCAATATTGGCCAACGTTACATCAACATGATATTCATTTGTATCAGGTGCATAAATAACATCAAATGGCGAAGCGTTTGAAGACGGATGAGGATATCCTGTTATATTATGCACATTACAATTTACATCGGTCACATTTTGAAGACATAATGAACTAACTATCGGAATAAAACAAACAATTGGATAATCTGTAGTAATATCTCCATAACCTCCAGTATCACCATCAGCAATAACTTCGTTCACGTTTCTTCCTCCTCCAGGTGCCCCATCATAAGGATAAGTACCTTGAACATAAACCTTTAACGAAACATATAAGTCCCAGTCAAATTTGACGATACTTCCTTCAAATATCATTTGTCTTCCGCCATTTCGAGCTGGAAGAGCCCAAGTATTTCCTTTTACAAGTCCAAGTAAATACCTATATTCTATCATTTGTTCTCCGGGTTCGAAGTATATCTGACTCTCTCCACTTCCATTAGCAATACCTATACGTCTGCATTGTGTTGGAAACTGAAAGTATGGGTCATTAAGTAGATTCATTCGCAGAATTGTTGGACTCAATTGAGATGAATAATGATAGATAAGCATCTGCTTGGCCGCAGGAGTGTCTAACATGGCTTTTGCCTCAATAGCAGCATCTTTTTTCCCTTCTGTTGCAAAAAAATCAATCCAAAGTTGATCGCCTAAAGGAATATTTGCTCCTAAATGTGGAGAATCGAAGGACACATACGAATGAGTGTTATGATTAATGTTGTTTTGTTCCATATAACTAAGTGCATAACGAGTAATAAGACCTCCCATGCTTGGTCCAATGATGGTTAATTCGGCATCAGAACCATTATTTCGCAATTGTTCATTTACTTGATTTATAAGCGAAACCATAACAAATGCGTTTCGTTGTATATAATCAGCCCCTTTGTCATAATCAAGAATAACAAAATCAAAGCCCTCTTGCCTTGCATTCTCAAGGAAATCTTCTTTGTTTAACATATTATAAAGCGAGTCTATTATATTAGTCCCATTTGGATCAAAGCCATCAGAAACAATAATGGGTTTTCTTAATCGATGGTTATTACCACAACCATAGTATACATATGCGGTTCCAAGCCCATAAGAACCATTGAACGGAACATACCCTGTAACTCTAAAGCTATCATCATATGAGATAGTTGATCTATCTTTTACTACCACTTTTAACTTTGAATATAATACAACATTATTCGACAGAGTAATCCTTACAATTAGATTCTTAGTTCCTGTTTGTGAATAATTTACTGTGATAATGCGATTGTTGATGACACCAGATTGTATTGGGATGTTCACAAAACCCCTTCCATCGCCATAATTAATTTCAAAAGATGAGAGGGTTTCATTGGTATTGCTCAAATAGAAGTGATTGTCTATCTTAAAAGAGACTTGACCTAATCCTATTGTATTCGTGAAAGTAGTGGCGGCAAATAGTCTTTTTTCTTCGTAAGGCGATTCTAGTCTGCCATTTACATCATATAGTTTCCCATCATTAAGGTAGATTAGGTTACTATCCAATGCATATGGCTTTATCTGATGGTATTTCATATTGAGAATAACAATTGGGATGACGCCTTGATGCAAATGAGAATCAAGTGAGTCTTTTAGGTCTTCTGGAACAGGCATATCAGGTTCAGATATTGAGGAATGATATAATTGTCGATACACTTGTTTCCATTGACCAAATGTAATAACAGAATCCGTTTGACCATCATACTGGTCTAATGAAACAAAGGGAATAACCTTATCTGACAACAAACCAGAGGTAATCAAACTCTTGTCAAGAGGCTCGATACAATCTGCTATGCTTTCAAGAAATGGTTTATTCGTCCCTTGTTTCTCAGTACTAAGTATGATTGTGTCTTGTGTCATTGCCAGGTGGGGAATGAACAAAGCCACAAATAGAGTAAATAAGATTTTCTTAATCATAATTGTTGATTTTTAATTGTTATTATTTCGTTTGTTTTGGCATTATGGTTCAAGCTTGTTTTTTTGATTAAAGTCATAACCAAGAAGAATTCCGAAACGCGGGTAATACCTATCCGAAACGACATTTGCTTCTCTCTTATTGGTGGTTCCAACATAAGCCATTCCATACAGTCCTTTATAGATGTTTTGTTTATGGCCAATTGTGAATGAAAAAGCCTTTACATCTTCTACTTTGCGTACTCCTGTTTCTTCGGTTTGATAATGGTGTTTATCGACAACACCATAGTTTACGCCGACAAAAAGACCTTTAAAGACATAACACTTCACACCAACATCAAATCCCAAATTCGGATGGTCACCAGTAAGTTTAAAATTCTCATAACCAAAAAAATATGAACCTCCTATTGCAGCATTGGCTGAAATGCATTTATATCGGACTTCTGTACCTATTCCTACTAATCCTCCCAGATTTGTACCTAATCCAGATCCAGTGTATACCGATGGTGTAATCTGAGAAAACAAGGACAGGTTAATTCCGAAAAAGAGTATTATTGTTGTTATCCATTTCATTTTGACGGGTTTTATCTATCAGATTCCAATTCTTGAATACGTTTTTCCATTTCAATCAAATGCAACGTCATTTCCTCAATCTTTTGAAGTAAAAGTGCATTCATTTCACCTAATCCAATGCCGTTTTCCTCAACTTCATTTGCTGAGGGAACATCTGGAAGATGCCCATGTTGTTTTACAAATTGTTCCACTTCAGCAAGCGACATCAATTTGTAATCTTTCTCGAAAACAAAATCTGACCATCCTGTTATCTCAACTAAGACTTCTTTCGAACGTACAATACCGTTCACTTCTAAAGCTTTGCTTGGATTGCCTGAGCCGGCACCTATTCTTACATTGCCATTAGTTCCTACAAATAGGCCATTGGTCGAAGCACTGCTTCCTACAATTTTATTTCCATCCAAATTGATATTCTGTGTTGCAGTATGATTACCCATGTTATCAGCTAATGTGGAGTAACTTGTCGCATGTACTAGTCCATCCGGATAGATAATAAGCGCTTGAGGTGTCGCGTTTGCTAGATTACTGATTTTCAGTTCGGATGAGACAATAGTCCCATCTACCTCTAAGGCATTTGAGGGTACTGTGAATCCCGTTCCAATCCTTACTTTGCCTTCTGTTGACACAAAGATACCTTTCGTGGTGGAAGTGCCGTTCACAATCTTCTTCCCATTTAGGTTGATGTTTTGTTCGGCCATATGATTGCCAAGATTGTCGTTAAAAGTGGAGTATTCTACAGAAGACAATTGTCCGTTAGTGCCAACAGTCAGCACCTTGGACGAAGAACCTGCAAGACCGCTCAGGGTGACATTTCCAGTCGCCTTGAAGGCGCCGTTCACAGCCACCTGGCCTGTCGGGTAAAACTGCATGTTGGGCGCATTGAACTTCATCACATTGTCTGAACCTACTGTAATGTTGTTGCCACTACTGCGGAATTGGATGACAGATTTGTTTGTGCCCGTAGAAGCCAACAAAATGTTGGCATCCTCGCTAGCATCGCCCGCCACATGAAGTTTAGCCTGTGGGGAAGTTACATTCCCGATGCCAACCTTACCCGTGCGGTTCTCAATGTTTTGATTAGAAATAAAAAGAGTAGGAAGATTACTCCCTGAACCCAGCATAATACCTGAAGTGGTATTGACGAGTGGTTTTGTGTTGCTGTAGCCCATACCAATAGTGATTCCATAGGCATTTTGACTTTTCGTAAACATACCAATAGCAATAGAATTAAGTCCTAAGGAATTATTACCATATCCTAAAGCAAAGGATGTTTGTCCACTGGCTTGGTTACCCCAGCCGGCAGCAAGAGAATAATTACCACTGGCGGTATTCTGGTTGCCAAGTGTCGATTTGTATCCTGTAGCAGAACCGCCACCAGATGAATAAGCTTGTGCCATAGCTCCTACACTGAACAACAGGCAGGAAAGCGTTACGATACTTTTTTTAATGTTGTGTTTTCTTGTATTCATGACTAATTCTTTTTAATTAATTGATTGATTATTATTCTTTTATAAACTTGTTTCTTACAATTTCTTTTTCTGCATTGTAAATGCTGTAAATATAGATGCCAGACTTCAATGAGGAGACTTCTACCGTAAGCACATTGCCCTCGCCATGGATAACACGATCCAGGTAAATGTGCCCCAAGGCATCGGTAATCTGTATGCGATGTTCATTGTGTCCTGGCAAGCCCGAAATGTCGATGTTTAACTCATCCTTGGCAGGATTGGGATAGGCCATAGCCTTTATTGCTTTTTCTGGCATTTCCTTTACACTACAAGGAATAGGATTGAAATCCTCACGAGACAATTTGATAATCTTTCCATGATAATGGTTTTCACCGAAAGCGTGATATTCCATAACAGAAATTATGCAACCTCCGTCTGGTGTTGAAAGAATACTGCCAGGAAAATAGTAATCGGATGCCTCCGTAGTGATTTCTTTAAGCCCAAGTACTTCCATTTCAGTATCGACCAAGCAAATACGGGTTATACTAGGACCTTCTAAATACCATTGGCAATCAATTGCACCATAAATGGTCGTATCATTATAATACGCCATACATCTGTTTTGGGTTAGTAACATTGTGTCTCTATTGCAATAAAATCTTTCAATTGATTCCATTGTGCCGTCAAGGCCAAGTTTTGCCAATCCTATACTTTCCAAGTAGGGATCATCAAAACTTGCCACCCTGCCCATTACCAATAGTTGGTCATTGGGAAGCCAGTGGTCGGAATAAGCATCGGAGAACTTTCTGCGATTAGCATATAACTGATTTCCACCTATATAGTTGAAATCGCTATCAAACCGCAATATGGATCTTGCTCCATATATGCCAGCACCAAGTAACACGAAACCACCATACGGATTCAACAGCAATTGATCCAATTCATATTCATACGCAATAATTCCTGGTTGTGTTTCAGGCGTATAAAAACGGCTGGCAATAGTATCGGCTTGGTTGTCAAAGCGGCAAAAATAGTGTCTATACCCCAACCCATTTTCATCATAATTGCAACTTCCAGCCAGCACAACCGTTCCGTCATGGTCAAGCACAAGATGCCCACCCACCATAGAGTGGGCATCTTCCGGTTTATCATAGCGTTTGCATGAAAGAACATTGAAATCCGAATCAAGAACAATGGCATAAATGGCACTTTTCTCTACATCACCTACCATAAAGAAATTGCCATCTTCCATTTGCACCATGGAAGGCTTATTCAGATTATGGAATCGTTCGTCACCCAAGACATAAGACTGATGGTTGCCCTCCTCATCTACACGAATAAAGTAGGGATAGCAATCGGTCTTGTCACTTCCTGACTTGCCGAAGAAAATAGCATTCTGTTCTCTATCCGTGATCCCTTGACTCAACCAAGTGTAAGTTAAGGAATTCCCGAAGTCAATCTCCCATTGCTGAGCGCTCAACAATAGTGATGTCGTAATCAACAACAGAATCAAACATACTCTTTTCATGGCTTTAGAATTAAAGCTCGTTAAAGTCAATAACACTATTTACATACAGGTAACGTCCGTATTCAGCAGTGGTGTTATGCCTGATGAAAGTTTCTCCGTCAGAATCTCCTTGAATGATGATGGCTGTCACATAATCCTTATAATTGTATGCTGATGTTGGATGCAAAACAATGACAGGATCAGTCGAGTTTGAAGGAATCTCTTCAAAAACCAGCCTTCTTTCATAATGGAGAAGATCGTTCATCTCTTGCCATTCAATACAGGTGTCTTCAATGTCACTGCGGTAGAAGACATTCTGTGTATTAGATGCCGTTGGAGTGAATTCAATCCAGGCAAGATGAATGAATACGCCCCTCCCTCCATCATAAGGGATTGGCCATAGGGCTCTAACTTCTTCCATAAGTGTATCTTGAAGCATTTTGTCGGCACCACCAAGAAGGGTCCCATCACAGTTTCCCAAACCATAACAATAGTGCCAATCATCGCCTTGATGAAAAGGACCAGAATAATGAGGATTGGGGGTTGGAGGTTGGGGGTGGTCGTTCTTTGAGCCAAACTGGCCATCGAAATCCAAACTCACTTCACCGTCTCTTTGAATTTCGCAGGATACCATAAGGCGTCGATAACCTTTATTGGCAAACGTACTGGCATGATAAACCTCACGGGCTTCTTCCACGGCTTGCTCATATGCTGCCACCACCTCGTCAACTAAAATTTTCCCATCAACTGTAAGTGGGACTCTGATGCTGAATTTCTGATTTTCTGTGGATGTATAGCACTCCATTGGCTCTGTGTAAGTCACGTTAAAGAGGTCAACAATATTGTTCAT
This sequence comes from uncultured Bacteroidales bacterium, assembly GCA_946405575.1. Lineage (GTDB taxonomy): Bacteria > Bacteroidota > Bacteroidia > Bacteroidales > F082 > Limimorpha. Next base: position 20,382 of record CAMJHP010000002.1, read on the forward strand.
TGCCTCTTCAAGCGTCATGGTTTCTCCACTCCTCGTGCCAGGATGCAGTTTCCTTTCGTCGACTTTGTTTTTGAAGTCAAGGATGCGATTCACTTCAGCATCGTTTTGTGGGTCATTAACTTCGGTTTGAATCTTTTCGCTCATAACCGTTTCTTTTTCCTTTTTGCAGGAGGTCATCGCCACTCCTACGAAGGTGGCAATCATAGCCACGCTAAATAATACTTTTTTCATAGTAATTAATTTGATTTAAGTGAAACATTTGTTTATTTTGGATTAATCCGTTACCGTAAATTCACCAGCATACACATCCCCATTGGAGAGTGTAATAGTGACAATGTAATTCCCTGCATTGGGGATATAAACCTGCAAGCCATTAGGCGTAAGCACTGAAAGGCATTGTACCGAAGCACCAGCAACTGTGGCAACTTCCACAGAAACCTGTCCAAGATTTTCGCTGAATGCTACAACAAGTACATGGCCATTAATGAACGGAATAATGGCATTGCTTTTGTCCGAACTACTAACCCCCGTACTTTCCTTTAATTCTATAGGCACGGGTTGTTCATCCTTCTCGATTTTCGTATTGGCATAGCACAATGCTCCCGAAAGGACCAAGCAGAGCATCAGAATTGTTTGTTTTAATTTGAACATTGCATTTGTGTTTTAATGTTAATACTGTAGATACTTTTTAGCTTAAGCTTTCGCCGGCAAAAGTAGGCTGATGCATAATCAGCAGTGCTTTAATTTGCTGGAGTAAAGTTGGAATTCATCCAAATGGGGATTTTGCAAACTGATAATCAGTACGTTAAAAATAAAATCGGATGCTTGAGGGACATTTCTGTCCAACTTTTATCCAATAAATCCTATAAATGCAAACAAAATGCAATCACTTTTCCCCTCTGAAATCCACGATTAGCTTCGCTGAAATCGCAGATTCATCGATATAATGCATTCCGCTGAAATCAAAAGGGAGAAAGACATATTAACAAAGCATGATTTTGTATGAATGTTTTTCTTGTTCGCACAATTCCTCATTGCAGGTTTGGCCTGCAAATAGCAGATTTAATGAATCTATCACATGATTCTAAATGTCGTTGTGCGTATAACGCAGGTGCGTAAAATCAAGAAAAAACATCAATTGAATAACCAGACAAGACAGCTAACAGTTATTCAATCACTTCCCAATGCCCGCTATAGCCACTTCCCACATAGCGAACACGTCCGTCAAGTTTCTTCAAATAACGTCCAACCGTTTTTGAGCTGACGCCCAATTGATGGGCAATTTCTTCCCTCGTGATCTTGGGATTATGGGAAACAATATACAAAATGGCTTGGGATATTTCTTGAGAGACATCCTGAGAGACACCTTGAGGGACATCTTGAGGGACACAAAGTCCTTCAGCCATCCTCAAAATGTATGCAGCAACGTCATTTTCCACCCCAAGCCTCTCCTGAAGACTCTCATTTTGCTTCTTGATGGCGGAATAAGACAAGTTTTTTAGTGCTGCTATCTCACTTTCGTTCAATCCCAACAAATGCAGATGGCACAACGATAGCAACCCTTGTTTCAAACTCGGGCATTGGCTTAACAACTCATGATCAAAACCCTCATAATGCTTCTCCACAGCCTCTCTGAGCTGTTCAAAGTCCTTGTCTTTAAGAGCAATGCCAAGCTCGTGTGCTACGTCGCGAGTAGTAATTTGCTGGCTTCTCGCCTCATTGAGAATGTGTTGACAAATTGGTTCTTTCAGGAAAGCCATCCGTCGCTGCTTCGCCTTTTCACGCTGTAGGTTCAATGATTTTTCCAATGCACACACCTGAACCTCTCTTTCCTTTAAGTTCCGTCTTAAAGTCTCCTGTTCCTTCTCGTATGCCAGTCGCTCAGCTTCCAATTCCTTCTCATGCCGTTTCCTGGTTTTCTCAATCTCCTTTTCCGACAGGTCTTTTTGCACCCTCAATTCCTCCTCATGCCGTTCTTTTGTCTTTGCCATCCATTGTTGGTGCTTTCTTTCCACTTCCTCCAACTGTTGTTCGGTTTCCGCTTTCAATTGTCTTAGCTCTTCCTCATATTTCTTTTTTGTTTCCTCCAAAGTCTTGTCGGCTTCAGCTTGCCACAGCCTCAACTCTTGTTCATGCTGTTGATCAGCCTCCCCAAGCAGTCTGTCTGCTTCCTCTTGTTGTATCTTTAGTTGCTTCTTGTTTCTCAGTATCAACACACAGATGACAACCAACACTACTACAACAGCGATAGGTACAATGATGTTCCGAACTCTCCTCACGGCTTTTTGTCGTTCTATTTCAGCCTGTTTTTCTTGCTCTTGGATCATATATGTCTTATACATGTCTTCAAGCTTTGAAACCAAAGCCTTGTTTTCTCCTTCAGATTTCTTGTAGTTAGTTAGAAACCGCATATATACATCAGACTGCTCCCTATTTCCCAAGCTATCATAAATAATACGCAAATAACCTGCTGATTGTGCTTGTAATCCAGCTTCATTATTTTCATACACAGGTTTCAAATAGAACAATGCGGAGTCGTAATTACCCTCCATAAAATAAATCCCACCAATAGTCAAATATCGGTTTAATCGTTCATTTTCGGTCTTCGACAGAAAGAGAATACAGTTGAGTTCGTCCAAGGATTGTTTTGCAATTCTATTAATCTGATAATCACAAAGAGCCTTGCTTGCTACAATATCCCTATAGACCAAATTGTCAGTTACCGTCATGTTCTCTAATGCCTCGCTGAAATATGATTGTGCTATTTCTACCTCATTCTTCTTGTCGTATTGTTTGCCTATTCGATATAGAATGTTGGAAACGCCAATGGGTGATGTGGGTTCTATTTTACAATAGACGAGTGCGTTCTCATAACAAGTAATGGCGGATTCCATCATAAATTGCTCTGAAAACAAGTCACCAAGCCGATTATAGGTATAGGCCAAGAATCGCGCCTTATGCCCCACCAATTCCTTCTCCTCAAATTGTTCTTCCATCACCTCTAATGTCTTCAGGTATTCCGCGCAGGCATTCACCACGTCGCCCCGCTCATAAAAGCCCACACCATTAATATAATGCACACGAGCATCTAAAAACGCATTCCGTTTATGTTCAGATGCACCACGTGTTTCCGGAATAACCAATAAATCAAAATAATCCACCGCCTTCAGCAGATTCTCCCTATTGCTTTGTTTCCAATCATTTTTATACAACAGCTCCGAAATCAACAATTGGCAGTAATGTCCGTTAAATTCATCCAGACTATCCGATGCCGCACTTGAAGCAAACTCTTGAAGCACAATCAAAGCACTATCAGGCTGCCGCCACATCAGCGAGTCAATCTCGGCCAGTGCCGCATGAGTACTACTCCCCTGCCCTTCCATCTGCCTTGTTTTTTCTCCACAGCATATAGAAACAAGCAACAAACCAGCAAGCGCAATTACTATTTTCAACCAATTGTTCATTACTTCGCCAAATATAGAACCGTGTTGTATCCTTTCATCTATGTTGAAGCAAAATACAAAACTAATTATACCCAAGAATATGTTTTACTTACAATTATTTATCACAGTTGAAGCACCATTGGAGGGCATTCTTTCAATAGCCAATATCAGTCTATCGACATGCTCCAACAATTCCTTACATTTCCCTTCACAATTTTCCTTGTCACAAAGAAGAGATTTCAAACACTTTTTCAATTTCTCACAATCAATAGGATCGCCGAATAGACATTTTAAGATTTTACAACAGCAATCGTCTTCTTTGATGAAACCTTGAAGAACCTCTTTCAATTCATTACAGCAATCTTCAGATAGAACACTTCTTTCTATCGTGATAGTCTTGCCACTACCTTGGGGATCATTAAAAGTCACCGTATTTTTAACTTTGGCCAATTCTTTTAGCACATTGCTCAATTCAGCAATGCGTTCTTGTTCCATAATATTTAGCTTGCGTTCGTTTTCTTTGTTTTGGCTCCACTCGTCAATACGAGACTTCTCCAATTTCTCATGCAAAGCAATTTCAGTTTTAGTCCTAAATCTGATAAATTCTCGATCTTCATGGAATGCATCAACAACGGCATTCATCATTTTTTCCTTCAATTTTGCATTAGACTCACAATGTTTTGACTGAAATTGAATAAACCTATTAAAAAGCAATACAAGAGTAGCAAGAATTGAAGCAATACACATAAATATAAATACACAGTGTATCCATACGCAATTATTACAAATATCAATTGCAAGTAATTTATCACCCAGTTTCCAACAACCTAATACAGAAAGAACAATTATTACCAAAATTGGAATGATTATGTACCAACAGCAACATTTGTTTGCTTTTTCGCCGTAAAACAAATCTATTTTATTGCATAAGCTATCCCATTCTGGAGTAAACCTTTCGTCATTTGAATTGAAGAAATTGCCTTGTGATAACAAAGAAGAATAATCATACACTTGTTTTATTGATGGCTCGTTTTCTTTGAGTTCGATATTATCTACAAATTTGATTATCAGCCAAATACTATTAATAGCTTCAAGTGAGTTGTTGACAACAGTTTTGAAATCTTCAAGTTTGCTTTTCAACTTCTCAACTGTATTTTTCTCAACCTCATTTTCGAGTACAATGTCTTCATTTTTCTCTATGTCGCCTATCTTTCTTATTGGCTCACCTGACGTTTCGATTGGATTGAGTAATTCCAACTTTAATAAATCATTAGTAATTTTATCTTTGTCTGATATTTTTCTTAGCCATATGGTTTTAATAATTTTATCAGCTTCATCGTCTTTGATATATTCTTTGAGCTCCTCCAAAGAAAATTTGATAGCGTTTACCCTTTCTATTATCGTCAGGGCATAACTATTTGACAAAGGGTAGTCATCCAAAAAGATTTTATGGATAGATTTAGACTTTCCTATTTTGTCTAAGAATTCATTGATTTTGTTTGTTTCATTAGTTTCCATATTCATGATTGTTTAATATTCTGAGTTAATAAATTGTGATCTGTCAAATTGGTCAGGGTCATATTGTTCGTTTCGAAGGTTGTTGGGACCCGTAATATAAGCATGGCGAAGATGATATACATTTGAATACTTATACAGGCCCTCCAAACTTTTACGCTGTTTTGCCACTAACCCACAGTTAAGGAGGAAACGGTCACAGGCGATATTGAACTGATTGGTGTCGTTGTTCATGTCGTCATCAAGGAAATACATCGTTCCCATCATCTCTTTATAGGCCGTCCCCTCCGTATTGGCTTCTTCTGCCATTTGATAGTATTTAATAGCCATCTCAGCAGTATAGTTACTATTTATATTGCTGATGGTGGTATCATCCACATCATGACGGAGTTGTGCATAAAACTGTTCGCTTCGCCGTCCGTATTTATTTGTGTCTTCGTTATACTCTATTTTCGCCATCATTTTACAACAGCGGTCCATCTCAAAGCGTAAATCCCTAAACACTTCCGAATATTTATCGGGGTTGTTTCTGATAACGCTGTTTCTTCTTGCCATGTTGCTCACAATATGCTCTGCATCGCTTATATTGTTGCTCTGCATCAACTCATTATATCTATATAAACTATAGATAAACTCATACTTGTGAGACCATTCCCAATAGAAATTGTAGTTAATCCCTATGAAACTGTTTGAATAAGAAGAAAGATTATTATGTGGAACGAAAATCTTCACCATGTTTGTCGCACAAACCAGAGTGTCAAGTATTAAGAATTCCACTAGTTTCAAGCGTTTGTCCACATCCTTGCCTGTTTCGAACATCTGGCAATCAAGACGAACCAAATCGGCGGGTGATTCAAGATAATCCGCCAGTTTCTGATAGAATTGTACATGATAAATATCCGAATATTCGCCAGTACTACTATCGAGCATAGGGTTTCCTCCCAAAATATCATTCAAAATATGGTCATTAAAACGCATTTTAGTATAATGCCCAAGGACTTCCTCGTAGAAAGTTGTTCTGTATCGGTCTTTCGGTGCTATAAGAGGGTACGTGTTTCGGATAAAAGCAAGATAATCTTCATGCTTATATTTGGAATCTACTTTTTCAAGAAAATGTGTCCCAATAGCCCTTATCTCTACGACACGTAACCAGGCCGACCGTATTGCAGGATAGAAGGACAGGCGTGTCAAATCAATATTATCATGGACATCCTTACTGTATATCCATTTTAACTCGCTTATTTCTGTCAGGTTTGTAAGGTCATATTTATAACTGGTGTATCGTGCCATAAACCGGAACAATGTGGCAAGAAGTGAACCATGGAACTGGTTGTCTCCTAGAATTGCCTCAACCGTTTTCGACTCTCTTTCTTTGCTCCATAACAATTCCTCGCCACCATCGTAATAACAGAACACCTCAACATAATATGCGAGAAGATTAATGATTTTGTTCAAACAACCCGCAGCTTCGCTATAGCAGGAGTCCATAAGATAAAACCGATAGGCATCGAAATAATAAAGAATGCTTTTATCAAGTCGACTTATCGGATGCTTCGAAAGCAGGTTTTCTCTTTCGGTTATCAGTTTCAATTCCTCTTTTTCCGTAGATTTATTCAGTAAATCTTTAATTAAATCTATGATATTCTTACTAATGCCACTACCAGAACGAACATTTGTACCTTCCAGATTGTCACCAGAAGCACACGAAAGCATCACATTGCCAAAACCTTCCAATGTCTGCGCTAAAATACGAATATGATTGGATCTGGTATATAGCAGCTTGGACTTGAATGATTTCTTCAAAATACCATACGATCTGGTAAAACCATCTTCAAGAACGTTTTTGTCGCCAAACATATTCTCGGCAAGTATACGGAGACTTCGTGTGTAGTACTTACAAGCGTAACACGGGGGTCTATGACCTTGTTTCCTCATCAATCTACAATGGTAGCCACAAGCCTCAACACCCTTATAGAAGAAAGTCATGGATTCGTTGGTATATACTCTATCTATACAGTAATCCAAATAGCCTATGACATTCTCTTTAATTCTGAAAAAATCATCTTCCGGATGCAGCAGTCCGTTATTCTTGATTATTATTAAATAGTCATTTGCATTATCCTTCAGTTTTTCAAATAACTCTTTATACGTACATCTGTCTTCAGGAAAATCATATTTGAATTTGGGATGGCTCTCATTTTTTGACGCAGAGTTATCCAACAAATCAAAGAACAACTTGACATCGTGTTTGATGGCAATAACATTTCTCTTTGGTTCGCATATATGGTAAAGATTATAAGGTTTGTCCTCGTCGTATCTACAAAAATCATCAAGATACGCAAGCAAATCAAAATCATCATAATACGCCGAAGCATATAATGAATCCTGATTTTGGGTAAGAATGGTCAGACTATTCTTATAATAGAGGATTTCTGCCAATTTGCGGAAAAAGTCAGCAGAAATAATGAATTTTTCTTTGACATTGACACTTTTGTGAATGGCCATGAATTCGCCCTCAGCCACATCAATATTGGTTTGGGTGATTCCGCTCATTCCCATTTTTTCCAATATGCTTAATTTGGCCAAGATGGCTTGATAGACATATCGAATCTCCTCAAATACAGTGAGAGAGTTGATTGTGGCGGTTTTCTCCTGCGTCAAATCGCTCGCAAAGGATGATATCACCCCATCAACATCAACACTATAAACATACTTGTCTTCTTCGTCAAAACTGACAATGTCATGATTGAACTGGGTATCAAATTTAGAACCATATCTGGCTCCCTTTCTAACTATCACTTGTCTCTTTCCACGCCAGTCGTCAACATATTGGTCCATAGTATAGAGACCATAATCGTTTTCATTAATCCAACGCTTTTTGATTAACAGTTCCAACAATTGGCAATACAACTGATAGGCATTAGGAAACAGCCTTCGTGATTCGTAAGTGAGTCCAAGTTTCAACATGCAACGAATACGAGTGAGGAATCCCGCAACTGTATCGTCTTTTGAGAATCCGTCTATTGCAGCACGATATTCTAACGAAGCCGCATAATAGTCCTCATCCCAAAAGTGCAAGTCGCCAAGATTGGAATGGATACGTGCGATGATGGGTAAGTACTGTCGCTGACTGGTATTGTTTTCGCGGTCAGGCTTGTCAAGTTCCATGTAGTGAGTCAACAGGCGATTGTTGTATGTTATGACGGACAACGACTCGTCAAGTGTAAAATTGAAGATAGCCGATGCTTCGTCCGACATCTTCGACATGACAGAAATCTCTTCAGCTATGCTCTTGTGGAATTTGTATTCATTCAGACCGATAAGAATAGGAGAGATATGCGTTTGGGTCAAATATTCCATTATGGACATCATTGAATCGCGCAATTCCGGAGCTTTACTGGTTTTCAGCAAATCAGGAATTTGCTCAATATTGCGCCATGAGAAGCTCCGATTGTGGTGTTTATAAATATGGTCGATAATGAATGAAAGTGAAACCAAAAACCTGTCGCCATAATTGCTTAAATCATTGGTGATTGTACCCATAATGGGATTGGCCAAATAGTAAACAAAGTTGATGGTCTTTTGTTGAATCTGTTCAAAATACAACACATAAACATCATCCTTTTCCCTAACGTTGGGTTTTCCTACTGCCAACACATCACCCCACTCGTTCAACGGTTCGCAGTCTTGGTTGCGTCGAATATATTTCTCAAAATAAAGGAATATCTTTTTGGGCGACCCATTGCTGATATGTGTTAGATACGCTGCAAAAGTGTGTAGGAATCCTATGACATAGGTGGCTTCTGTCTTAGGTGCGTCACACTCTTCTATAAGATATTCATAATACCAACGCAAAGAAGGCATCTCTTTTTTCAATACAGCTCTCGATTTCGATTCTTCTGTCTTCTTTTTTAACTGTCCCTTGGCATTCCTTTCCTCCACCTTTCTAAGCCACTCCTGCGGAATTAACCTATTGGCAATATACCATTCAGACATGGAACGAACATCTGTCTGCCCTCCTTCCGGGGAAAGAAAGCTGTCCACATTGATAACTCCTGAGAAAATACTGCTAATGGCGAAATTGCGGTCACTTAAATCAGCCAAATACGCATCATATAGTTCACGACCTGAAATAAACACAAACTTGGCCTTTGCAGTTGACACAAAGAGTTTAATATTAGCCAATAACATCAATACATTACGGCGGCGTTCACGTGAATCCATGCCGTCTGGAAAGCCTTTTACTGAATCTGTAAACTCGGGCATCTCAGTGGTTCTGTGTTGTTCCATCATCGCTGGATCAATCTTGTCCATTTCGTCAAACACCACGATAAAACTGGCTTGATACCCCTTTACACATTTGTCGGAGTAAATCAAATTTATGATGTCTGCCAGTTCGGTCTCTATCTCACGAATGTCGGCAATAGGCTTGGTTTTATGCCTCTTATGATTGAACAATGAAAAAGTGAACATGCTAGTGTTTGCAGAAGGAGCCACCCCTGTTTCCTCTCCAGTGACAGTATTGAGACGTTCTGTCAGTAACTCAAGCCGTCGTAAAGCACTTAATGGTGTAGCATAATACGGTATTAGCCGAAATATTTTCTCCAATAACCAACTTAGAAAAACAAAAAGCAGAATGTAAACAACAAACCTAAACACACCTCCCAGACCCGTTTCTAAATGATATACTGTCACAAAAGCCCTTGCCACCTTAGTGAATAGACGCGAGACCCATGACTCACTGGAATCTCTATTGACAAAAACTTGCTGATTGTTGGAATTGTCGGAATTTCCCGAGACAACAAGCGTTTGGTCATTTGAGACCTCTTCCCTGACTGTTACGGGAGAATTATGTACATCTATATTTACATCCGCCCTATTAGTCTTAACTTCATTATTGATTACAATATTATTATTGACATCAAAATTCATTTGGATGGAAATAGTAAGGGCAAGACTAACTGAAGAAATAACCAGTATCAAAGTAGACTTTATGGCAAGGTGAGGTTTTGAGCTTTTTACAAACGCTTTGTATTTGTCTCTTACGGAAGTTGCAATCATACTCAGCACGTCTCTTTCCTTTAGTACCTCATGACCAAGGTTGATGGAAATCTTTATGTTGCTATAGTTTCGGCTTTCATAGTCATCATTCTTTCCACGAGCCATTTTGTCAACATTCACATCGTCAAATTTCTCATGATTTGGATATTTCCTCCTGACCCTTTTCTTTTTCCATTTATAATAGTATTTGTCAAAAATAAATACCCCAACACCCCCAACATACCATAGGAACAGTATAACAGCTAACCAACACCAATAAGCTGAAATAAAGTCCATTATTTGGGGCTTGATAGCTGCCGAAAATCCCATAATGATTACAGGAACCAAGCTCAGTAGGAGCCACCATGGCTCACCTTTCTCATTAACCTCACGGGTCAATTTATCAACGACACGTTCCACCAAGATGGTCTTACCCATACCACGGAAACCAGTCACCAAATAAGAGCCACTTTCCTTCTTTTTGTCGGACAGCCAATTGAACAATCTTTCCATCAAGCGCTCTCGCCCGACAAAATCGTCATACTTGTTGTCTTCTAAATTATCATTTTTGTCTTGTGCGGGTAGAAAAATCTTAATTGGCCGAATCAATGACGAATACTTGTCGTTGAAAGGATTTGCAGGCACTATATTATCTTTTCTTTTAAACATATACGATTGAAAAAAACTGTTTATGAATGAAAAATCAAGCAAAATTACATCAAACCTGTATTAACTCCAAATAAATAATAAAAATGATGGACAAAGAAAAAACCTCCAACCTCTATCGCCCCCCTCGATACTTCTTCTTCCTCAACCCATAATACCCGTCTCCAAACAAAACAAACCGCTCCTTGTCGCTTCCCAAACTCGACGTGACACTACCCTTGTTGGTATAAGGATAAGCCTGCAACACTTTCTTCATGATTTCATCAATATGCAAAGGGGTCCTGGATTTCTTCAAAATGTCGGCCACCAAGTCACGGATGCTCCCTCGATACACATGGGTCCATTCGGCCAAGGTGTACATCGATGACTTCCCGATGGGCTTTAAGGCCTCCGAATGCAACACCTTTGCCCTGACATGATCAAAGCTTTTATGCCCAACCTCCGGACATCTCTGTATCAGTGCTGCATACAATTCCCTCAAACTCATTGGCCTGCCTTTGTCGCGCAGGATTTCACTCAACTCATAGATGACATCAACCCCATTGGGCGGCAGAACGATGTTCCCATTTTCGTCAACGACCAATCTGTATGCCTTGGTGATGATGACAGGCAGGGCTTGCCTGTAATCATCCTTCTTGTCGTCGGGAATATCCTTCAGCAAATCTTCAAGCCGAATAGAATCGATACCCGACCTTATCCGCTTGTTTTGCTTGTTGACTTCTCCGCAGATTCTATTGATGATTTGTCCGCTCAGTCGTTTGTTGACAAGAAAACGCATGTCGTTCTCCTTTATCGCTTTCAACGGGAACCCCTCGATACAAACCTGGGCGAACGACTCGAATGAGATATTCACTTTCTCTTGGTCAACGACATTCAAATACAAATCATCGACTTCAGCAATAACAAGGGTGCTGTCAAACTGGTAATACGACCAGTTCATGTCCTCAAACAAGTCTTTAGAGGCCTTCTCCATCAGCTGCCTGACACGCTCCCTGGTGCATTCTATCTTCTCTCCAATTTCGGCCATATTCATAGGATTTTCGCCGCAAATGCCCGTCGCCATCGCAAAAACCTTATCCAATCTTTTATCCGACTTGGCCAGGTACTCCCTCAAAAGGTAGAACATCGGAAAATGCTCGTATTGGTTGAAAAAATTGATAACGAAACCGATTTGTTCTTCCGTCAGATAAGGGTATTTTGTCGCAATGAGAGTTTTACTGATGTCATCCCCATCAAGGTTTTCATACTGAAACAGCACATCGTTCAAATCGGCCAAGAAACGGAATATCTCGCCTTGGGGTGCTCTGTGAAGCCATATTTGAGGCAAAAGTTCTACCACTTGCTCTTCAGGAAGCAGGAACATTGTGACAGCCTTCTGATAGGTGGGAATGAACCATTCCTGAATGCGCTTCGATTGCTTTGACAATTTATCAACGTTTTCGGCAAAATCAGCCAAAAGGAGGCGTTTCCTGACCTTCAGATTCTCATCCGAAGCTTCAATCTCTTCAGCGAACTGTTCATCACAGAACCATAATATGGTCCGCGCAATGACAACCAATTCGTATGTAAATGTGTCGGCCAGCTGTTCTTTCCAAAACGAAGAATGGATTTCAGAAAGCAGCTGATAGCAATAGTGCTTTAGCTCCCAATTGTCAAGGTTGTTGAACCTTTCTGCCAGGTTTTTCTGGTTGAGACAGAAGAAAGAATAAAACGAGCGAGGATCATTGAAGGTGGCATAAAACTGGTCTATGCAATCCATGGAGAAGTCAAACAACGGCTTGTGGTAAGCCGATACAATGAGATTCTTCGGTGCTTCCGGCAAATCTCCGTATTTGTCCTGTTTGTTTATGAGCTGCAGGGCGTATGTTTGTTCGGTTGAATTGAGTAGCGCAAGTATCCCTTCAAGTTCCTTGATGGTTTTCTTTCCACAATTACGCAGCTTCGGCAAAACATGATCGTGATAAGCGCGAAGAAGGTCGCCTACAGTGTATATTTCATTAGCCATGCACACCAAGAAAGCCCGCTTGGAAATATCCCATGTGTCATAATACCATTCAATCGGTTTCCGAAGTATTGCCCTTATGTCTTTGCCTTCCATGATTATTTTCTAATTAGCACCCTTGCCGTTTATGCCTAAAAAACTACAGTTTTTCCACATCACATCCTCTATACTTTACAACTAAAACCACACCTTATAAGAAAACGACGGTATAATCGGGAAGAAGCTCCGCTGCCAAAGTGTTTGCGGCTCTTCGGGGAACTGGTTCCAATACAGCGGGTCGCCTTTCTTGTCGCCGTAGTAGTAATAATACGGATTCTGTCGGCAATACACATTGTAGATGGAAAACGTCCATTCGGCTTTGCGACCTTTCTCGTTCTTGGTCTTAAACTTGGCGGCCAAGTCGAGACGGTGGTAGTCGCGCATCCTGGCACTATTGCGCTCACCGTAGATGTTAACTTGCTCAAAATCCACATCGCCTTCGGGTGAGATGACAGGCGTGTTCTGTACACCAATGACGGGCGTGAAGGGCAATCCCGTCTGGTAAGTCCACAAGGCACTGAGCGACCAACGTTCCGTCAGTTGATAATTCACGTTGATATTGACAGAGTGCGGTCGATCATATTCGTAAACATATTCCTTGCCATTGTTAATGTGGTCAAATTGTCGCGTGGTATGCGACCAAGTGTAGCCTACATAGCCATCTAAACGGTTGAAGTTGAAGCGCGTCATCATCTCAACGCCATACGACTTGCCCTTGCCGCCAGCTTCCACTTTGCTGCGCCAGTCGGAGTCGCCGAGGAGGGTGCTGTAGCCTTCACGATAGGTGGCCAAGTCGCGGAGCAGCTTGTAATAAGCATCGATTTCCACGCTGACATGGTCTTGCCAGAAACCTCGCTGCCAGCCCACCGAGGCTTGGTCAGAGGTGGCAGGCTTAATGCGGGCATCGGCAGGAATCCAAACCTCGTTGTTCATGATGGAGCCTGGCGTCATCATCAGGTGAGCGTTCTGCGTGACACGCATAGCGGTCAGGTTGATGGTGCTTCCTCCTAGGATGAAGCTGAGATTCAGCCTCGGTTCCCAAGCGAAGTGATGATACCCTTTGTTCACAAAACTATTCGCCCTCAAGCCGATGGAGCCATTGAACCAAGTGCCAAACTTCAGTTTGTTGTCCAGATAAAGCGAGTTGTCGAACACGCTCGAAACATCGGGCAAATTAGCCTCTGAAAAGCTGCTGGTGAAGTGGTTGGGGCGGTAGTTGAGATAGGAAGTTTGCAGGCCATATTCCAAGGTGTAGGCATTGCTGACAAAGAGTTTCCAATCGGAGCGGAGCGAGACATCACTAACCCGCGAAGAAGTCTTGACAAAGAAATCTGTCGTGTCGGCGGCATTTTCTAAGTAGGCCTTCATATTGTTCTTGAGTCGGTATTGCGTGAACGACAGCGTATTGGCCATAAATAGCCGAGAACTAACCGCGCTGTTCCATTGTCCCGAGACAAGCAGGTTGCCCCAAATGTTATTGATGCTGTTGCGTTCGATGTCGCCGTTTTCCTTTTTGTTTTTCCAAATGCGCATATAGTCATCGCCTTCATAAACATTGAAAGCGAAGCTGTTTTTGGCATCGGGAGCCCAGGTGTACTTGGCATTGATGTCATGGAAACCATAAAGCATATTGTAGTCTTGTCCGCCTTGCTCTTGGCTGATTTGACTGGCAATGTAAAGCAGTGCTTCCGTGAGGGTCTTGCGGCCAGTGACAATGAAACTGGAGTTTTTCAGTCCGCCAGGGCCTTCCACGGCAAAAGCCAGATCCGTCAGACCTGCGCTCAGTGAGCCTTTCAGCTTTGTGGGGTCGCCTTTCTTGGCGGTGAGGTCGACAATGGATGACAGCTTGCCGCCATAGCGGGCAGGGAAGCCTCCTTTGTAGATGTCCATGGTGTTGATCATCTCGGAGTTGAACACCGACATAAAACCGCCAAGGTGGTTGACATAGATAAGTGGCACATTGTCGAGCATATAGAGGTTCTCGCCTGGATTGCCGCCGCGCACAATCATCAGGCTGGAGGCTTCGGTGGCTGCCTCGATGCCGGGCAACTGCTGTGCTGCCTTGATAATGTCGGGGCGGCTGCCGATGGTAGGCAACTGGTCGATGCTTTTGGCATTCAAGGTCAAGGTGTTGAAGGTCTTGCGCTCAATGCGGGTGGCATTCACTTCAACAGATTGCAAAGTCTCGGTCAAAGGTTTCAAATGGATTTGCAGCGGCTCATCGGTATAGTTTACCTCGATGCATTTTTCTTCGTAGCCTATGCACGAAATGCAAAGTGTGGCGGGCAACTTGATGGCAAGGTTAAAATACCCCTTTTGGTCGGTGGCCACCCCTTTTGAGTGGTCTTGAAGAAAGACATTGGCCCCAATGATGCGCTCACCGTCGTTGGCATCGCTGACGAAGCCGGAAACATGAACTTGTTGGGCTTGGACAAAGAGAGAAGCCAAGAGGCCAATCATCAAAAACAATCTTTTCATGTCGCATCAGTTTACGTGGTTGATAAATACGGTGTCGCAGGTCATGGGGGCGATGGCGGCAAACACGCCACGGCCATTCTCCACGTTACTGTAAAGATTGAGCGGTGTCACGACACCAAGGAAAAGATTGGTATAAGCATCAGGCTCCTCGAAGGCATCTTGACTCTTCATGTAATGGTAAGCCGATTCCGAAAGGCCGTGCATCCTGACCACCACCTTGCCTGAACGCTCTATAACGCCGCCCGTATGCGGCCCGGCCCAGCCGTGGCTGCTGAACCATGCGTTCACTTTCATGGTATAGGTCGTGTCGGTGATGATGGCATTGCTGAACAGCAGCTGGTCAGAACCTTCGTTAAGCAGCACGGGGTCGTCGGTGTTGATGGACGCGCTCATCGTGCCTTCTTCTGTGGAGTAGCCTTGATGTGCATGGGTCTCTGCATCAAAGTAATAGTTGATAAAACTGGCGTAGATATTGGAACAGTAATACAAGTTTCGGTTGGGGTCGGTCCTGAAAGTGACCAAGAATGCGGGACAAGGACGGCCTTCGTCATCAACGGTGGCGTTTTCCATGATTTCAACCCCAGTCACCACGGGCTTCTCCGGCATCTCGGTTTGGGCAAAGAGCGTGTCGTAGCCGGGAATGACCACCTTGCAGGCATATTCGTGCAAGGCCCCGGCGGTGGTTTCACCAACATAAAGGCCATCGCCCTCGTGTTGTAGCCTCTCGGCGAACTGCCCATCCACATAAAGCAACACTTCGGCATCAATGCAGGGTGCAGGATGCACCGAATCAAGTCCTTGTGCAAAAGTGACCTGTGCCCATACGGGCTGGCCTTCCTGAAGCACGGCGTTCAAAGTAGGTTGAGGGTCAAAATCAGGTCGCTCGTAGTCGCTGACCTGCTTGCGGCAGCCGCTGAAGACCAGCGCAGCGAAAATGAAAATAATAAGATGTTTTTTCATGGTTTATTCCTTTCTCCATTTCTTCGGTCCAGGGAATCGGACGTTGAAACCCCAGCGGTGGATAGACTTTGGTTTCTTGTCTGCATAATACCCTTCCTTGTTCAGGTTGTTGTATGCATATTCATAGAAAAGGCCGAAATATCTTGAAGGATTGACGGCCACGCCCACACTACCGCCAATAAGGAAATCGTTATAGAATCGGTTGGTAATATTATTAAGATTAGGGTCTTGGTAGTTGGGTACATAACGGTCTGCAATGGTTCTCATGCCCAATTCTCCACGGCAATAAATGTCAATGAAATAAAAGTTCGGCATCCAAAAAGACAAAGGGTGCAGTTCTGCGTCAATGCCATAATGATAATAGCGGTATATCTGTTCATCCCAGACAACAGGAATTGAATAGGAAACCGTATCATCTTGCACTATTTCACCACCTGTTATCACAAAACCTTTATCGAAGCCAAAGCTGCCGAAGACACCCACCACACACCAGTTGGTAATGCCATAGCCTACGTTGACGCGGAAGTCGGGATAGTCATGAGACAGGTGTTTTTGTTGTAATCTGGAATAACTTACATCGATTTTGAAATTGCCTTTGTTGAAAGGCTTTAGTGAGGTGAATGGAAGGTTGGTTTGTGCGAAGGCCATGCCCGACAGCAGCATGAAAGCCAGAAGAAAAACATTTTTTCTCATGATTTATGATTTGATAGATGGTCATTTATTTTAATGTGATGGGATAACGCAGACATTTTGGGATTATTACATTAGACTAGTAGGGCTGTCGCATGGCGGCAGCCTTACAAATTGTTATTATCAACCGAGTTTAATAACAGCTAACATATACAGTTCCTGCATCTGGTGTACTAGCAGAACAATTGCATCTTATTATTGCATAAGGATATTGAATTAAATGATATCGGTCACCATGTTTACTGAATTCAAAAGAACTTCCTCCGTGAACAAGATTACTAATACTAGGAAGATTATATTCGTCCGTGATATTAAAGAGTCCTCCTATTCCAAGTACAACACTGTATACATTTGCTGTTATTGTTCGATTACATCCCCACCATCCAATTGAATAGTGGTAAGGTTTTGCATAATAACTATAGCCGCATTGACAGTAATTATTATTAATTGGGCCATATTGATAGTTGCTGATTTGTAATGTAATTCTATTATTACCTATTGTGTTTTCATTATACAATTCTTCCTCTGTACAATAATGAGCGTACCTATCCTGCTTGGTTTCAGATCTTTCTCCAAAAGTATATAACTTCAAATCCGATGTGCTTTGGCGATAGCCATTGTCAACATATTTTTTCAAGCAATCCATCTTGTCTAATGAAGTATATGCATACCCTCCATCTATAATTTTGTACAGAGTGTCACCTATTTGAAAAATGCCATCAGTGTTGGCAACATTTCTAAATGGATGGTCATACATTCGGGTTTCAACTGTGTATTCCCCATCGCTACCTAGAATCAGTTGAAACAAGTCGCGATGTTCTAAAACATAGTCTATTACCTCGTCTATGCTACTGAACATTTCTTCCGGATCAATGGAATAATAAGCATCGTCAGCCATTTTTCCAAAAGAAATAAAACCGGCTTTTTCGTTGTTGACTTCAGCTTTCTCTAAGTAATTAAAGAAATCTTCTGAGGTTTGAAATTGCAACATACCCACAGATGCTTTAATTGTGGCATTAGGTGTCTCTTCTGCCTTTTCTTTCTTGCATCCCACTAAGAGGACAAATGCTGCCATAACGATGGCAAACATGGTAAATCTTTTAGTTGTCATGATAATAAAGTTTTAATGTGTTTGTAAATCGGTGATTAATTATTTGAAAGATAATTTGTTACTGCAAAATCACCATAATCTCATTTTCATTAGATGGTATAAAAGTGAAGTTGCAGTTGTTTGAAATAAAGAGCATTTCAGCTCTCACTGCCGCAAAATCTCTCTCCAAGCACGGCTCTCATGGCTTGAAGAGAATCAAACAATACTATTCATATCAATTCGTTTAAATTATTGCTAAGTATCTTTTCCATTTATCTCTTTCTCTTTGTCTCATTCTGCAATGCAGGGCATCCCATTATTGTATCCGCTCATAGATTGTTTTTCATGGAATCCTCGTTTTTGACTTCGGTCTGTTCAATATTTTCATTCTGTGGGGACAGTAAAATAGGTGAGGTTGAGAGCTTATCTATCCAGCGGCACATCCGGATGTAAAGCCTCAAATTCTCGCATCCTCCTGTAAAACTCCTTGTCCATTGCCGATGTGTCGATTGGTGCTGGAATATGGATTTCTGTTTCTTTCTGAGAGTAATAGCCTTTTAGGCTTTTTTGTTGGCATCCTATAAACAGCAGGATGGCTAAAGCCGTCAGTGCTATTGCAGACATTATCAGTTTCTTTTTCATTTTACGATTCTCCTTTTGTATTGCTAATATTACCATTTTTTATTTTTTGTCTCTATACTACTATTATAAGCCTTTTATAAAACAGATTACAATATCTTAAATCTCACCCTCAGCATCACGCTCCTCGGGCGAATCGAGTAAGCCGAATAATATCCATAAATCCCTGAATAATAGGAATAAATGAAACTGTCGGTGTTGAGGATGTTATTCACATCAAGGCTAAACTTCACTTTGCGGAAGGTGTAGCTCAGACTGCAATCCAGGAGCACGAAATTGTCGGTACACTCTTCGGAACGGGTGTGATAGAACTCCACCGAGGGCGTGAGGGACAAACCGAAAGGCAACAGCACACTCAAATTGGCGTTGTCGATGAGACTCACAATCGGCTGACTGTCGCCATTGAAACCGTCCAACGAGGAAGTCATCCGGCTAAAACTGCCTTTGTTGTTGAAGAAGATGTAGTCCGTCAAAGCGATGGTAGCGGTCAGGTTGGCGTTCCAGCCTAGGTTGTAATATGTAGCCACTTGATTTTGCACCAAATGCGGTGAGCGCCCCAATCCGTAGGAACATTTTGCGTTAATGTTCAACTTTTTCCAACTGAAGCCTTTGCCCGCAAACAGCGAAACAGACAAATAATCACCCCAACACGGCTGCTCCACGGCGTTGATAACCATGGTGTTGCCTTCAAAAGATTGTGCATACATAACCTCGTTGCGGTAGCGGTTGTAGTTCACCGAGAAGTCACCGAAAACATATTTCATGATGTTTTTGAACGACAGTGTTAGGGAACCGTTGGCACCATAAGTGTCGGCCAAAGGGCAGTCGTAATGCGACAAAGTTCTGTAGTTCTGCAAGATATAGCCTGAATAGAGCGTTCGCAAACTCGGAGTGTTGTTGTAAGTGGCTATTTTGGTGCTCACCTTCCAGTTGTGGTTGAAGTCGTAATGGAACGAAAGCGAAGGCTGGGACAAAACCTTGAATTGCTTGTCGGAAGCGGTTCCGATGCGGTTGTCCAATTGCAGGTAACGCAACTGTATGGGTACCATAAGCGTCACATTCACACGACGACGGTCGTAAGTGAAATAGGCACCGGCAGCAGTCTGGTATTTGTGCCAACGGATGTCATTGCTGAATTGGTTTCCTGCAAACTGAATAGTCAAACCATCTGCATTTTGCCCTGTGAGGCTCGAATTAAGCGCTTGCTCTTCCATGCTGAAATTGAAATAAGGCATGATGCGCAGCCGTTTCCAAACTATGCTGGTGAGGAAGCGAAGGAAATTCTCATTCTTAAAGGACTGGAAACCTATGTTTTGCAAGGTCAATGCGTAGCCCTCTCCACCATTGAGGACTTCTGGGAAACATCCCGGCGCGACTTGCAATCCGTAGGGCAAGGTGCCATAACTCGTGTTGGAGTTGAATTCCACGCCGCTTTCAGGGTCGCGGCGGCTCTTGCGAATCCAATGGATGTTGGCTTTGGCGCACAGCGATTGGTAGTTTTCCTCCTGCCGTATCAGCTCACCATTGTCCACCAAGCCCTCGCCCCAGTTGCGGTGTCCCGAAACAATGAGGCTGATTGTCAGATAGTCCAAGTCTTTGTTGAGATTGTAGTTGATGCTTCCTTCGAGCATTCTGGCCGTTTCCAACGACTGCATCCGCTCAACGAGGTTAAGGGTGTCATCAGGAAGGAGATAAAGCGTATGCGACTTGCTCGATTTGCGGTTGCGGTCGCTGCCAACAAGGAGGTTGAACGAGAGATCTGCGTCGTTTTTCAGTTTGTGGAGGCTGTTGAGGGTAATCCCTTGAGAGCGGTTCATCGTGTGCCGCACTCCAGAAATGCCCGGAGCGCTCGGCTCGACCATCGAGGCCATCGGATAGACCGTGACATTCTCATTGTCAACAAGGTTAGTGCCCGAATTGTTCGCTTTCAAAGTGCCTAGAAACTGATTGCGTTTTGCGAAATACATCCCTGTAAAGCTGCCTTCGTATTGCAGACTGTCGGCCCAGCCCGCGCCAAGGTCGGCCATCAAGGCAAAAGTGCCTTTGGCGTTTTCCTTCAACTTGATGTTGAGCGCCACATTGTCCGAGAACTGGATGTTTTGCAGTGCCCTCACCTCCTGATGGTTCTCCATCACCTGCACCGAGGCCACATCGGAGGCGGCAATGCTGGTGGTGGCGAGGTTGTAGCGGCCTTGCAGCATGTCCATGTTCTCGATGTAGAATTTGGAGATGGGCTTGCCTTTGTATTCCACCTTGCCGTCGTCCTTCACCTCGATGCCAGGCATCTTCTTCAGCACATCGGCAATGACAATGTCGGTGGTGTCGCGGAAGGCATCCACCACATAGTTCACCGTGTCGTTGCCGCCCCAAATCTTCTCCGATTTCACGCTCACCTCGCGAATCTGAAGGGCTTGCTCGAATACGTCAAAATCAACGATTTGCGATTTATTTTCAATCGTTTTCGTCTGCCTCCCGATGTTGAAGCCATACACGGTGAGCAGCCATTTGTCCTCCTTGCTTTCGGTGATGAGCTTGTAGTGTCCCTTGTCGTTGGTGAAGGTGTAGTTCAAGGTCAGGCTGTCGGAAATGCGCATCAGCACTACCGAGGCATTGAAGACGGGCTGTTTCTTCTCGTTGATTACATGTCCCGTCAGGATGGTTTGCGACATCGCTTCCAATGTGCAAAGCGCAAATAGAATGATGAATACAAATGTTCTTTTCATGGCACAAACTTATTTTTTTTTGTTGTATTCTCCAAAATGTTTTTTCCCAACATCCACGACAGCAGCGGCACTTTCCCCAGGTGGAAGACCGTGAGAGTGGAATCAGGGTTCAGGTTGTCGGTTTTTCCTTGCAATTCGATGAGGGTAAGAGGATTGCCGTCATCATCGTTCCCGATTTCCGTGGCACGAAGGAGCCGGTGCCCGTCTTTTTGCCGATTGATTCGGACTTCGGAAAAAGCCGCCGGGAAAGTGTTGTACAACTCGCTTGGGACAACAGCGGACACGATTTGCAAGGAATCGGCTCCAATAGTTTGCTTGGCCGTGACGGAAATCCGGGGGCGATAGGGCACTGCGGCGAAAACAAAGAAGGTCGCCAGCAGGCTTCCGGCGATGGCCGCAATGCCGTAACGGGCCAGCATAGGCGGCATCCTGCCTATGATTTCCCTCACCTTGGGGCTTTTCCGTGCATCAGATTCTTTCCAGTCCATGGCTATTTTCCTAATTCCAATTGATCTTTTACCAAATTGTAATACCGTCCGCGCAAGGCTGTCAGCTCCTCGTGCGTGCCGCTTTCCACAATCTTGCCTCCATGCAGCACCACGATGCAGTCGGCTTGGCGCACTGTGCTGAGCCTGTGAGCCACAACGACCACGGTCTTGCTTTGGTAGAATTTGCGCAAGTTATTGACAATCATACGCTCGTTCTCCGAGTCCAAGGCATTGGTGGCCTCGTCGAGAAAAACAAAATCGGGGTTTTTATAGATTACCCTTGCCAGGAGGATTCTTTGCTTCTGCCCTTGGCTCAGTCCTTGCCCGTTATGCCCAATTTTAGTTGACAACCCCATTGGAAGAGATTGGATATAATCCTTCAGGTTGGCCATTTCGAGGGCTTGTTGAAGCCTTGTTTTGTCTGGCACATCACTTGAAACAGCGATGTTGTTCTCAATGGTGTCGGCAAAGATGAAGCCGTCTTGCATTACTGCGCCGCATTTCGACCTCCACCATTGTAAATTGATGTCGTTCATATTCTTATCTCCCAACTTGATTTGCCCCGACGTGGCCGGATAATAGCCCAACAGCATCTTCACCAAAGTGGTTTTGCCGCTCCCGCTTGTCCCGACAATTGCCGTGGTTTCCCCTTGCCGCAAGGTCAGGCTGATGTCGTCAAGCGTGTTGCTTTTCGCGTTGCCGTCATATTTGAAGCACACATGGTCAAGCGTGATGTCGCGCTTTTGCGGCATGGAACAGGTTTCCCTGCGGATGTTTTCGTCCTCAACCTCATGGATTTCGTTGATGCGCTCAAGGCTGATGCTCACATCCTGCCAGCGGTAGATGAAGCCGACAATCTGGTCGATGGGGCTGTTCAGTTGCCCGATGATGTATTGTATGGAAAGCATCATGCCAAGGCTCAAGTTGCCGTTCACCACATTGGCCGCCGCCAGGATGGTGATCAGGACGTTTTTCAATTCGTTGATGAATATGCTTCCCGCCTCTTGGTTCTGTTGCAGGTTGAGCGATTCCAGATTGACCTTGAACAAGTCGGCCTGGACGTCTTCCCATTCCCAGCGTTTCCGCTGTTCGCAGCCTTGCAGCTTGATTTCGGGCAAGCCCATAAGCAGTTGGTATATCACATCCTGATTCACGCCATAGCGGTCGAACAGCTTGTAGTCGAGGATACGGCGCTTCTTGAGAAACACGCTGGTCCACACCGCATACAGAAGACTGCCCGACAGGAACACGAGAAACACAGGAACGCTGTAAACCGCGAGAACAATGCCGAAGACGATGATGGAGAACAGCGAGAACAGCACATTGAGCGACTGCACGGTCAGGAAACCCTCCACGCGGCGGTGGTCGTCGATGCGTTGCAGCAGGTCGCCCGTGGTGCGGGTGTCGTGGAAGCGCATGGAAAGATTCATCAGCTTGCAGATGAAATCGGAAATCAGGGAAATGTTGATCCTTGTGCTCAGATGGAGCAGCACCTTGCGCCTGACGAAGTCGATGGCCGTGCGGCTGAAAATCAGCATCATCTGGCCCAACAGGATGAGCCATATCAGGTTCAAGTCCTTGAAGCGGATGCCCTTATCGACAATGGCCTGGGTGAGGAAAGGGAACAGCAATTGCAACAGGCTTCCCGCGAGCAGTCCAAAGGCCAACTGGAAGAAAGCCCCCTTGTATCGCATGACATGGCGGCTGATAAGGGCGAAACGTTTCCGCTGTGCGGCCCTGCCGTCCTCATGCTCAAAGAAAGCCGGTGTAGGCTCTAAAACCATCACAATGCCTTGGGGAGGCTTGGAGGCCTCGAACACGCTGTGCCAATGCGAGCAAAACTCGTCCTCCGAATAGCTGACCAAGCCCACGCCCGGGTCGGCCACCTTCACGATGGTGCCTTTCCTGCCTTGTTCAAAACCGTACACCACCACGAAATGCCTTTGGTTCCAATGCGCGATGCAGGGCAGTTTCTCCCCGTCCATCAGGTCGGCGAAGGCAATGGTGCCCGATTCCGTCTCGAAGCCGATGCTCTCCGCCGCGTGGGCTATGCCAGCCAAACTGACCCCTTGGTTGGTGATGTGGCTCTTGCCCCGCAGCCATTCCAAGGAATAAGACTTGCCAAAGTGCTTGGCAATCATGCAAAGGCAAGCCGGACCGCAGTCCATGGCGTCGTGTTGGCGAATATGTGGAAATCGCTTGGCCATTACTCAAACTTGGATTGGTTTCAGGAATCGCCATCAATGGCGACAGTGGATTTTATCTTGCACAGATTCTCCTTGCCTATCGCCGTTTCGTAGTTGCCCGGCGACGGACAGAGGAAACGGTAGCAGCATACGGAACACCTCTCGCCGCTCCTTATTCTTCTCCAAGCCGTGTTGCGGGTCAGTTCCTCGTACACCAGCTCCAACACCGACTTGTCGGGGAACCTCCCGACCGTTTCGGCGTTCACGTCGGCCTTCACTTCCCCGTCGGCAAAGAAATGAAGCGTCCCGAAATAGTTCGTGTTCAGCTTCTGGTGGCAGAAGATCTCCCGCATACTGACTGGACCCGATGTGATGTCGTCCTCATCAAGAAATACGTTGTCCTCAAAAAACTTCAGGTTCTCGCCGTTGAAAACCGGAACCCACTCACAACGCTCCGCCTCAATTCCAGCAACCAAACGCTCTGCTTGCTCAACCTGCATCTCGTTTTCAACCAACAGGTGGAACCGTGCATCCGGATTGTTCCGCAGGGTTTCAAAACCATCGCTCGTTTCAAACGGGGCCGACAAAACCACATCCGTTTTGGCCTTGCCAGCGGCAAAGCCCTCGCCATTCGCGCCATGCTGCCACAGGTGCCAGCTGAATTGTGGATATTGCTCCACCAAGGCATGTAGTTGGCCCAAGTGCGGATAGGCGCGCAAGTCGCCGCCCACCAAGTCGATCACCTGCACCGAGGTGGCGGCCAATTGCCCGACCAACTCTTTCAGCCGCTCCAAAGGCATGGCCAGAGGCGGCTCGGTGGCAGTGCAGCAAAGCGTCTGCCTGTGCGCAATGCCGCATTGCGGGCAATGCTTGCCGCATTCGGTGTTGAGGTGTATCACCGCACGAGTGAGGTAGTTGCTGATGTTATCGCCGATCATGTGGGCTTCCCCGATTTCTTGCAGCCTTTCCACGTCATTCTGCAAGTTCAGGATGGGAAGAAAATGGATTGGTTTGGGCTGGTTCGTGACATGCGCTTTGGTCATGCACATTTCCAAGTGCTTCAAACGCCCGACAAAACGCTCAATCCCGTCATCGGGCAAATACACATCCAGGCTCACAACACCCATGTTCTCAGGACGATACACGTCTTTTATCAATTCAACGACTTGAGGCAATTCACTACTGGCCTGATGCCCTTTCTCCGTATGATAAAGCATCACCAAGCCAGGATTGTCAAACGAAACATAAACCGTTTCGGGAAGGGAAAACCAACAGTCTTTCATATCCATGTTTATTTGTAAATGACGTTCTTCATGATTTCAGAATAGGCTTCGGGATGGCGAGCGAAAAACGCCATTTGCGTTTGGCAGTACTGCTCAAACTTTTTCTCGTCCATGAAGCCGTTGCAACTGCAATTTCCTTTCTCCAGTCCGTCGAGGTTGAACATGCATTGGAGGCAGTTGCGCTGGTTCTTGCACAAGAGGCATTGCTTCTCGAGCCTTGAGTAGTAATTGTTGTATTTTTCGGCTATCGCCTCGAAGTCAATCAACACTCCATTGTCGCCAATTTGCCCGACGCTGTATTGATGCCCAATCCTCTCGCAAGGAAGAATCTTGCCGTTCACCGTGACGAACACCTTGCGCGAAAACGGTATGCAGGTGCCCGTGGGGCAAAAGGCTATCTTCTCGTTTTTGCCGAACAGCAACTCATTGTAGTTCTCATACTTGAACGGCGAGTTCTGCATGAGAAAGATGGTGGCCGAATGATAGGTGGGGCTTGAAAGGAACATTTCCTTCTCTATCTCATCATAGTTCTCGTTCTGTAAGAGGCTTTCAAACGAATTGCGATACATTTGCTTGAACTCTTCCCTCATATCGTCGCGTATGCCCGCGTCGTTGATGTCACCGATACGAGGCGTTTTCCCATAGCGTTCCTTTATGAAGCCGCGTATGCTGTCCACCGAGTTGCGATTGTGCAGCACGGCGTTGAAGTTCACTTTCTTGGCAAAATATTCGGGATAGGCAGTGCGCAGCTTATCGACATTCTTTACCACTTGTTCAAACGACGGCATCCCGTTGGCCTTGACGCGGTATGAGTCGTTTTCGGCATTGCCGTCCAGGCTGACGAGCAGGCTGAAATCGTTTTCGACAAGGAAATCCATGTGGCGGTCGAGCAGCATGGCGTTGGTGGTCATGTTGTAGGCGAAGTGCTTGGCATGGTCACCCGCTTCCAAATAGCCTACAACCTCCTTGATGAAAGGCATGTTGAGCAGAGGCTCGCCGCCGTAGAAACCAATATAAAGGTTGTTGTTCACGGAATGGTTGTCGGGCGAAACCCACAGGGCGGCCATGTAGTCGATAAATTGTTTGGCGGTTTCCGTAGGCAGCATCTTGTCTTCCCGCTTGTCGTAGTCGGCATACAACTTCCCATAGGCGCAATACTCGCAACGCAGGTTGCAGGCATCCGTCACCTCAAAGGTGATTTGGGGTGTGTTGGCCAAGGCCGACCTGATTTGACCCCCAGTAAGATAAACACTCATGTTACTCCAATTCGATGGGGTTGTAGGGCTTGTTGAATCTCTCATTTACCTTTTCTGCCGGCATTTTGGTTCCATCGCCATATACAATATTTGGAGTTTTACCGTTATAGGTTGTCATGTAACCGTAAAAGTCGTTATGGGATTTCTTCTCCAATTCAGTTACTGCTGCTCTTGTGCTTTTCTCATAAAAGTAACTTTGCATGACCTCAATTGGCTTGCCTCCACCATTGATTTTGACGCAACGGAAAGCGTACTCGTTCTTGTCGTCTTCAACTTTCAGAATCAACCCTGGCAATCCGAAAAACTTCCATGGGCCTTCAGAACAGGGAACCTCTGAAGTGTACCATGCCGTCCATTCGCGTCCTCTGAATGTGCAGACTGCCTTTTTGCAGGAATGGCCCGCAATGGTTTCTTTCCCGCCAACTGGTATCCATTCCATTTCTTCCATTTTCTCTTCATAGCTGAATATGCCTCTCATTCGTGCGCGATAGAATACTTGCACGTTCTTTTCCGAATGGTTTTTGTAAACTTCAAAAGGATACAAGTTGCTATTGGCAGGAGGTATGCCTTGCCTCCCTTTTCTCAACGCTACCGTGTAAATGGAATCAAAGGTGACAAGGTGTTTGCTATGATAGCGAGATATTTGCCTTCCCACTTCAAGCAAGGCATAGTCGTAAACCTTTTCTGATGGATTTTGGGCATCGCGTGTTTGAAGCATTTCATAAACGACGACAAACTGGCTGGTATCAACAACCATATAATCTTCAAACGAAACCCCATCTATGCGGTCTTGGGCTGTAATGCAAAGCGAATGAAAAAGCAAAAGCACTAAAACTGTTGTTTTCTTATTCATATATCCATGTGTTGGGGAAAAGAGTGTTGCGATTTCATTCAACAACACTCTTTTATCGTAAAACCTTAAGATTTAGTCTTGTGGACAAACAATATGCCACATATCTTCATATGCAGTGTCGCAATCAGTACCAACAACCGAGTGATACCCGTATTTCTTGTTTTCATTTCCGTTTGCAGCCACCGACGACCCGCCGCTATTGGCATAGCAGCATCCGCATGAGCAGCAGGGTGCTTCGCCGCCCTTAACGGCGTTCTTCATTTCCTCGCTGATTTGGTTCAGCTTGTTCAGTTTTAAATTATTCATTTTTGTAAAATTATGGTTAATAATTAGATTATTCTCGAAGGCATTTCAGCCCTCACTGCCGCAAAATCTCTCTCCAGGCACGGCTCCCAAGGCCTGGAGAGACAAAAACAATGCTGTTCATATAGGTTTTATTAATCATGGTCTTTTCTTTCAAATTAGATTCTACTCTTTAACCCATTTCCCACTCTCCACTTCGGCCCCTGAGCCTGCGGCCCCTGAGCTCGGTCGAAGCGTCGAAGAACCGCCTGTGTATACCTTCCAAATATATGTTCCAGAAGCCCATCCTTCAGCATCAATCCCCGTCACATTCTCCGTAATATTCTGTTTATGAACCAGCCTCCCATTCAAATCATACACCTCCACCCAAGCATCCTGCAATCCCGTCCTGATATTCAGCGCATCCTTTCCCGGATTGGGATAGGCCGTGGCAACAGCAAACCCGTGCAAATGCGCTTCTTCAATATTCAAGAAGTCAGAGCCGGTGATTTTAATGATGCAGTTTTCAGCCGCATGGGTGTTGTCGTCCAGCCCGTCGCAATACACCAGGCACCCGCCATCAGGACAGGCAACTAGGCACTCAGCAATTAGATACTTTGACGGATGGATATAATAAATCTCGCCGTATTTGTTCAGGTCTTGATCCATGTAGGCGACATAGAGGTTGTGAGGTACTGCTCCATCCATGCCACCAGCCATATACACCTTATCCGACGCGCCGAAATCGATTGTGTATATGAGTCCGCCTTGACATACTGTCGGAGTATGTATACCCCAAGTATAATGAGTTTGGACCATGTTTTCGTCATAAACCGACATTAGGATGTCTTGGTAGATTTCAGGATTGTTGTTATAGGCTGGCACTGACCACTTATTGATGGAGTAAGTCTTTCCACTGTATCGGTTGGTGCGGAAATAGGCGTTGTCACAACATGACACAGGTGGATAGGAAAGTTGGTCAACATTCACAATCGTATCCACAAGGTTCAAATCAGCGTCAAAAGTAAAGCAACTAAAGCCGTATGGGCCATCTGTCCGCTGCCTGATGATTCTGCAACCGAGGGAATCGGGCGTGGTAACCAGGCCATGTCCCGAAAGCAAATCGGGATGGGCATCGATAAAGTTCTCTGCAAGCACATGCCCTGCGTCGTCAAACCTTACAATCTTAATACCTTCATACTCGGTGATATAGGAAAGAACAGCCCCACCGTCTTTGTTGACAATGACGTTAACGGTCTTATTGATTAGATGCCCATTAATTTCATAGAAATCAGAGCCATACCAATCGTAATCCTCAAAGGTCAGACCCAGGTCTTCATGTATGATGGCCTTATGGAAAGTACAGGTGTCGCTGCCCTCGTGTCTTTTCAGGAAGTAGAAAAAAGGCTCGCGGTCTTGGAAGCGGAAGATTTCAGTAATAAAAGGGGTTGCTGTATCAGCCAAAAACTCCTTATTCCAAACTTGGGCAGATGCCAGCACTTCGCCGTTATTGCGCATTTTTTGGACAAAAACCACTGGTTTGTTGTCGTCGTTTGTCTTTGAGGCCAAAGTTAGCAATGTGGTTTCATCTATAAAGTTCATGGCAAATACGGTAGTATCGTCCATTGACCGAACCTCCTCAAAACTTTGGGCAACACCATAAATGCATAATACAACTAGAAACAAAAATGTGCAAAACAACCTTTTCATAATACAATAATTAGTCCAATGAGTCTAAAAAGGATATTTATAGCTTAATTGTTTTTTGACACTGTATTAGGAGCGAAGCATTCCATGCCGCAAAAAAAACGCAACATGGATAGCTTCGTTCCATAATGTTTATTCTTCATTACTATCGTCGATAGGCACAGGATAGTTGCCATTGTCATTTCTCCATACTCGTGTAGCATACAGAACTTGTACGACATGACGTATAATGTGATAATCTTGAGGAACATCCCCAAGAACCCAATCTAGCACTTCCGTCTTATAGTATCCATAATAACCGTATGGATTCGTTTCCATATTCTCAGTATGGGTGTGCTGCATGATTTCTTCATAATACATTTCCAATTCTTCTCCTAATATGCAACGAGTCAACACTTCTTCCCACAACAAACCTGAATCAAAGAACGGCCATGAAGAATTGGCATTGCCATAGTAAGATGCTTCAATGTTTGGGCCAACTAGAAAATAAGTATAACAAGTTGGACAAGGAACATAAATTGACCCATGAATGAAGTCATAATTGGCAATGGCCAAAGTAAGTTGATCAGAAGCATCACTTTCCATAATAGTACTATCACAGCTTCCTCCTTCAAGTCCCCAAATCCAATCGTCATCTTTATCAAAAGGTCCCACATACCATGGCAATTCTGAGGGAGCCTGCATAGAAGAGTCACCATAGCTATTGCTACCCGTATTCATAAGAATTATCAAATCATCACCACCATCTTTTGCCTTCCCTTCTTCGATACTGACAATTACTAATTGAAGAGTTTTTCCTTTCATTTCAATACTCTTATATGCCTCACGTACAGCACTGACCATATTGCCGTAAGTTTCCATTACATCAAGGTAGTCTATGTAACCTTCTGCATCGGTTTTTGGCATAGGAATCCGCACTGTATCCATGCGCATATCACATAATACTACATGAGCAAAACCATGGCAGTAATTCATTGCCGTTTCCCAATACCATCGGGCATCCTCAATGCAAATGGGGTCTTCTTCACTCTTCACACCCCGCTTCATCGCATCATAGTCCGAGAGGAAGTCAAGCACTTTCTGCTCTTCAGGCGACATACTTTGTTCCGCCTGAGCAACACCGTTCTTCATTTGTGTGCTCTCTTCTTTCTTGCAGGAGCTCATCATCACTCCCAACATGGCGGCAATGATAGCCACACTTAGTAAAACTTTTTTCATTTTAACGGGTTTTAATTTGTTGATACTATTGTTATTAAATCGGTTTCATTTCTTTTTTCCACCCGTCTTGCGAAGAAATGCTATCTTTGCCACGCAAAACGGGATGGATACACCAAGGGTTTTCGCCCTTTGTTCTTAGGTCGTCTTGTTTTGTGTCGGGTGCTTCTGAGATTAGCGATCTTCCACAACTGCATGGTCTCTGCAAGCACCTTCTTTTTTTGCCTCACAAAGGAGGCTGCATTTAATGAATTTGTTTTTCTCCTCCATAGCTACTGAAGATTTATTCATCAATCCGTCACGGTAAACTCACCATAATACTCATCTCCATTGGAAAGTGTAAATGTGACAATGTAATTCCCTGCATTAGGGATGTAGACCTGCAAGCCATTTGGAGTAAGCACCGAGAGACACTCCACCGTGGCACCAGCAGTCGTAGCAACTTCCACGGAAACCTGTCCAAGATTTTCACTAAACACCACCGTAAGAATATTATCATCTAAAGTAGGTGTAATAGTGTTACTCTTGTCTAAGCCTCCATGAGAAGCTTTCTCTTTAACACTAATAGATATTCCTTCATCGTTTGTTTTCTTGTTTTCCATGCTGGCCACACCATGGGCGTAGCACAATGCTCCCGAAAGAATGAAGCAGAGCATCAGAACTAATGTTGTTACTTTTTTCATCGTATCGTTGTTTAACGGTTACGATGGCAAAAGTATAGTAAAATCTAATGATTAAAGCAAGTCATTGCTGGAGAAAAGTTGGAATAATTTAATATATAGGGGGGGGGTAGCTGATAATCAACAAGTTACGAATTTGAGAAAAAAGTCAGGCGTTAAGATTTTCCAACTTTTGTCCATCATTTACTATTTTTTCCAGCATAGAGAAACTATTAAAAGGGACGAAAAGCATGGCATAGAAGGAGCCAATTGACACTCCAAATTAAACAATTGACAACTACTCAATCACTTCCCAATGTCCACCCTTATCAGGTCCAACACGACGGATAACCCCTTGTTCTTTCAGCCTTTTGATATTTTTGTCAACACCTCTTGTTGTCATGCCGAGACGGTCGGCAATTTCTGAAATCGTGATACTGGGTGATACAGAAATGAGCTCCAAAATCTTCTGCGAACTTTTCAACGAACTTTTCAACGAACTTTTATTTTCCATTTCTTCGGAATTGTCTGGATTTTTATCCTTCGTTCGCTGTAAATCCATATCCAACTGGTTTTCTTGTTCAACATTTGGGGTTGCACACAACCCTTCAGCTATCCTCAAAACATACGCAGATATATTTTCGTCCACCCCCAACTTCTCCTGTAGGCTCTCGTTCTGCTTCCTGATGGCCGAATATGATACGTTTTTAAGTGCCGCAATTTCACTTTCGCTCAATCCCAATAGATGCAGATGGCACAATGCTAAATATCCATGTTTTAAATTCGGGCATTGGCTCAATAGCACATGGTCAAAACCGTTATAGTGCTTTGCCACAGCCTCTCTGAGCCGTTCCAATTCCTCGTCTTTAAGGGCAATACCAAGCTCGTGTGCAACAGCACGAGTAGTAATTTGTTTGCTTTTCGCTTTGTTGAGAATAGCCTCGCATATTGGTTCTTTCAAGAAAGCCATACGCCGCTGCTCCGCATCATTGCGTTGCTGGTTCAAGGCCTTTTCCAACACATTTACATGCGCTTCTCTTTCCTGTAGGTTTTGCTGCAAAGTCTCCTGTTTCTTTTGATAAGCCAAACGCTCGGTTTCTAATTCCTTCTCATGTTTCTTCTCGGTTTCTTCCAATGTCTTGTCAGCCTCTGCTTGCCATAGCCTCAGTTCCTTCTCGTGTTCTTTCTCCGTCTCTCCCAGCACCCTGTCAGCTTCATCTTGTTGCTCCTTCAAAAGCTGCTTGCTTTTTAGTTTAGCCACAACAATAATGGCCAATGTAACAAAAACTGCAATGGGCACTATTATTTCAACCAATTTTCTGATAGATTCTTCTCGTGCTTTTTCAGCCCCTTTTTTCTGTTTTTGGTTCATGTATGCCTTGAACAGTTCTTCAAGTTTTGAAACCATAGCTTTGTTTTCGGCAACAGACTCATTTTGAAATGCTATATTACGTAAACATTCATGTGATTTTTCGTAATATCCTAAATGGTCGTAAATAACACGCAATTGTTCAGCAGCCTCAATGCGCAAACTCTCATCTACCTTGTTGTTTAATAGGGGTTCTAAATAGAACAAGGCCGAATCATACATTCTTTCTTCATAATACACAGATCCTATAGTCAAGAATCGAGTTAAACGCTCACTCTCATCTTCAGCTTGCATAAGGGCCGTCCTTAAAGTCTCTAACGATAGTTTCATATCTGCCCCGACTTGATAGTCACAAAGTGCCTTACTTGATATAATATCCCTATAGACCAAATTATCAGTACTCTTTAATTCTTCTAATGCAAGTCCATAATACCACTTCGCTTTATCCACATCATCCATCTTATCATATTGTTTCCCCAAATAATACAGATTGTTGGAAATAGCTTCGGAAGAAGTCGGTTCAATTCTACAGAACATCAAAGCTCTTTCTCCACAGACGATGGCAGGATCCATCATAAACTGTTCTGAGAAAAGCTCCGTAAGACGGTTGTAGGTGTAAGTCATAAAAATGGCTTTTTTGCCTGTCAGTGCTTTATCCTCATAATGCCCTTCCATTATTTCCAATGCCTTTAGATATTCTGCACAGGCTTGTACCATATTCCCATCTTCATAAAACCCGACACCATTTATATAATGCACTCGTGCATCTAAGAACACATTTTGTTTTTGTTGAGAAACAACTCGTGTGTTCGCGGTCAAGGAATCAAAATATACTACAGCCTCCAGCAAGTCCTCCCTGTTGGTCTGCTCACAGTCGTTTTTATACAACAACTCAGAAATCAACACTTGGCAATAATGTTCGTCGTATGTATCAAGTTCTTTCGCTTCAGGGCTAACAACGAACTCCTGCAACAACACAAAAGCACTATCGGCCCGCCGCCACATCAGTGAGTCAATCCCAGCCAATGCTGCATGAGCACTACTCCCATGTCCTTCTGGCCGTTGTGCCCTCTCTCCACTACAATAGGGAAAAAGCAGTAGCGCCAATACTATACCTATGACATTCAAGCACTTGTTCATTTCGCTCTCTCAACAAATTCGCGTTGCAAATGTACAATAATTATTCATCAACCTAAACCTGTCTTATCTCCTCCCTTCATAATCCCCTTCACTCCACCATCGGAGAGGCCTCGCCGGATGTTCCTCGTCCACCTTGCGAAACGTCGAACTTTGATGAAGGTCTTTTCGTCCGGTGCCTTCAGTATCCGTAATGACAAGGCATTTCATCTCATACCCTTTATTGAGGATACTGAAACTCACATAGCCGTTCAGTATGGCTTCAGGCAAGTCGCCCACCTTCTCAAAGACCACCTTACGCACTTCTTCAGGAACCGTTATCAGATACTCGCCGTAGGGGTTTTCTTCAGCTTTCTTCAATGTGTACTTTGCCCCTTCCACGATTGTCTTTCCATTGAAGTCCACACCGAGTTTGTTTCCACGCTCAAAACGGAGCACCATGCACCAATACACCTTACAAGACAGGTTGCCGATGGAACAGTAGGTATGAAGCCATTGCCAGGATCCTATCAAACTATCCGGATGAAAAGCTTCATATTTTGGGTTTTGTTCACAATAACCTTCATCGAGCGTTGATGTGTCGATGGAAGCGAATGTGTTGGCCTCATTCTTCTTTTGTGAGGAAAACCTATTATGGCTTCCTTCATGGCATCCCGCCAGCAGCAGGGCGGCCAAAGCCGCCACTGCTACTGCGAGAATCAAATAATACGGTATTCTTCTCATGGCTTATCTGATTACAGTTATACGTTTCGTGTAGGAAAGATTTTCTACATCCATAATGCGCAGAAGGTAAACCCCTTCCGCCAATCCCTCAACATCAATCTCATTCGTCCCACGCACACATTTCACCATCTGCCCTGAAGTATTGTAAACCTTTACTTCAACAGCCTCCATGCCTCCAACAACAACCCTGTCCCTTGCCGGATTGGGATAAACGCCAATGCTTTCAGCTTCTTCTTCGACCCCATCATACGAACCTTCAATAAAAATGTCATCAATACAGATGGCGGAATATCCTGTGCTGCTGAAGTGACGGAAAGCAATATAGACCTCCTGACCGGCATAATTGGAAATGTCAACTGTATACCGATACCAATTGCCTTGACGTTTTCCCTCGCATTTGGCCATCAAAGTCCATTCACGAAAGTTGGCAAAAGCCAACGGGTCGTCATTGACAGTAGTGGAGATGGCCACCGCAAAATGTTCCGCACTGCTGTACTCATCCAAAGCGCAGGCATAGAAGCTGAGAATGGGATATTGTGAATTTAAGGATATTTGTGGTGAGACGAGATAGTTGTCAGGTGTCAAAGGGTTGCCAGTGGTAGGGTCCACTGAAAACGATAGTAACACTCCATCGGAACCCAAGTGTCCCAATCCGTTGGCAGACTGCCGTTGCCAGTTGTGGCCATCGCCGTCGGCATCAATAGTGGTCCAGCCTTGAAGGGTGCCGTCTTCAAAGTCGAACGAGATTTGCGCTTGCATCGCTCCGCATACCAGAAATGCGGCAAGAATAAATGATAGTTTCTTCATAGTTTATTCTGTTTTAATGATTTGTCGTTTGCAAAGTTACACATTGGTTCATTCCCTCAGCACTTTCCGTGTGAGGCACACTTCCGCATTGCGGATCCTCAGCATGTATATCCCTTTGGGCAAGTCGCCCATCTCCATCCAACCGCCCATGCCGCTGAAGGTCTTTGTGGCCACCACCTGGCCGCTCATGTTGATGAGTTCCATTTCCGTGGCCTCGGCCTCGTTGGGCAGCAGCACGCAAACCGTGTTGTTCGTCGGGTTGGGATAAACCTCCACCGCAGCCTCTTCTTTTGGCATGGGCCGTTCCGGCACCTGCAATGTGGTGTAGTCCACCGTGTCGGTGATGTGGAGAATCCAATAATCCCAATTCATGACAGTAGGGGTTGGGGTGTAAGAGAATGCGCAGTTAGAACAGCTCACATCTCCGCTGGAGCCGTTTGGGGGACATATCAGCTCGCCCACGATGGTATATTCCCTATCGTTGTGTTGGATGACCTCCCTAAATCTTGTATAGCCCCCATTCTTACCTAAGCAGCGTTCCCAAAGAAGATTGCCATTGGCATCAATGCGAAACACCCATCCCACGCCATCGTTAAGATCTCCCAAATTTAGGTGCGCCGCACTGGCCACATCACCATTATTGGATTGCGTTGTTCCAAACGCCATGAAGCCGCCATCTTCCAAAGGAAACACTCTCGTCATACCTTCGTGGGAGCTTCCACCATAGCACTTGCTCCAAACGACATTGCGGTCTAAATCCAAGCGCAACAGCCAAATGTCGTCGCATGGAAAACCTCCTCCGTAATGTCCAGGATGCCATCCTGCACCTTGCAAATTGCCGTCCGTGCAGTTTGCAGTCCCCATGCCGATATAACCGTCTTCAAGGTCAATAAACCTCCATATTCCAGCCTCTTTTCCCGCTCCATAATTGCATCCATAACATTCCTGCCATTCTATTCCTCCGACGGAATCCAGTTTGATGAACGTGGCATTGCTGTTCATGGGAGGATCATAACATGGGGCAAGATTTCCGTATGGCCCCAAAGTGTTATTGTACATAGAGACATAATAACCGCCTTTGTCGCTTCTGTCAACCCTATCCAAAAAATCCGCCCCTTCTGTTCCAAGAGTGGTTTCCCATGTCATGTTCCCCAGACTATCCATTGCCACCATCCAACCATCCACGCCGCCATAATGGTGGCTGATGTCACACCCTCCAGAAGTATAGTTCGCGAAAGCAAGCACACCGCCGTCATAAGTCAATTCCCCACCGCCTGGTTCGAAATAATACTCGTGTTCGTTGCCAAAACAACTGCTCCAAATCTCCTCTCCGTCGGAATTGATTTTGATCACTCTCAGATTGCGCCTAACATATCCGCAAATGTCACACGCCGCTCCTCCGACCAAATAATACTCTTTTTTTTCACTGTTTTCAACCTTCAGGATGTCTTTGATTCCTAAATCATAGCACCAACTGTCAATGAGTTCGTAATCGTAGTTGATTTTCACAACCCAAGCATGGTCGTTGCCAGGAACATTGCTGCAATATTCGGGCACCAGCCCCGTGCCGCTGCCTGGTTTGTTGGAAGTGCCCGCAAGCAATATGAAGTCATCTTCCATGATGATTCCTCTCCCTCGCACGAGGTCTTCGTCATATCCCCCAAAGCATTGCTGCTTGTCAATACGGATTTGGGCAAAGGAGAGGGAGGGTGCTATTAATGCTAATAAAATGAATGACAACCGTGTTGTTAGTTTCATGGCCTGTTCTGTTTTTGCAAGGGGAGAAGCACCATAAAGGCCTTCTCCCCTTTACTACAATTTTATTTTGTTATCACAAGTTTGCCAGTATACAACAGCCCTGTACAACTCACGACATAGACATATACTCCATCAGGCAAGTGGCTCAGGTCAATTACTCGTTGACCTTGATTGCCGTTCAATTCCACATTTTGAACCTCAATGCCAAATGTATTGATTAAAGAGAATGATGCTTTAGTAACTTTGTTTGGCAAGGTGAAATCAATAGCCATCCAAGTTGTGGCTGGATTTGGTGAAACATTAACGGTAAATCCTAATGCTTCGTTTAAGTCTTTAGCGACAAAAATTCCTCTCCCTCCGTCACTAATATCATTATGCAAGACCAGTTGCGGACAGTTCACCATAGCTGGGCCTCCATTGGCTTCAATGATGTTTTCGGCCATGACTTGGGCAATGCCTACACCAAAGGTGGCTAAACTATCTACCATGGCGGTTTCTGATTCTGTCAATTCAAATACGGTTCGGTGCTGATGGTAAAGCGTGTCATTGAGAGTTAAGAGTTGCATATATCCATTGTGCTCGTTCAAGGCTGCGCCTGTCAACCCATATAACGAAGGCAACAAATTGGCCAAGGCAAAAGCGGTGCTTTCGTTACCTTCTTCCATGTAAGAGGTGATGATCTGACGGTCAGCGTTTATATCCTTCAAGTTGCTTAACCAACAACGTAATTCGGCACGATTCATCACAGAATCATTTAGGATACTACGGATGATGTCGTTGGCGGCGTCTCTGTACTCATGTTCGTAAGAAGCTATCCTCGATTCCAATATACTTTTGTAAGTGTTGGTACTTTTGACCAATTCCTTCAAAGTACTCATTAAGTATTCAGGCAAAGTCTCTTGGCTTTCCAAATAATTCAACAAGGTGTCTCGTCTCAATTCTTCGGGATTAGCGGCAAAAATCTCAAACATCACCGAGGCAGAGAATACATCTGGCTTATCAGATACTGTTTTCATTACATTTGAAGAAACAAAAGGAGAATAACCAAGCAATTGACTCCTTAGCGTCCACATATCGTCTGGTGTTGCAGCGGTTATATCATTTATCACACCACTCGTATTACCCCCATCGATGTAACTTTCATAGAGGATTTTTGTACCAATGTAGTTGTTGTATGCGTTATAGTAGTCCATTTCGCGTTGTTGCCTTTCTTCTGGTGAAAGCACAAGGTCTTGTCCTGCAACATAATTGTCAGGACATTCGTTTTCTGGCGCTGTGTCAAGATCAATATTATAAGAACGAGTTAAAACTTGATTGGGATCGGTTTCATATTCGTAATAAGTTATTTGATAGTGAGCCCCATTGTAAAATTGGTATATTGCATCTGAACTGAACTGGTTGCCTGCAGCTTCTGTCGGATTACCCTGTGTAAATTGAATGCCATAATTATAATTCTCATTATCAAAAGGAATAAAAAAGTCATATTTATTATGAGTACATATATTACACTTATATTCCAAGCCGTGACCATTTGGTGTACTAATCGATGAGCGGTTTTCCATATCCGAATAATTAGCACAAGTCATATCTGTAAAATTGTTACGATAGATTTTATTTATTCCACGAGAATTAATAATCACTGTACCAAAGCTTTCAGTATTGTTTAATTGGGAAAAGGTTCCGTTAAAGACGTTATCTTCAATCTCAAAAGTAGACGTATTGTCAAGATAAATACCAGCACTACAAGTCCTCGTATTATCTGTAATAAATGTGGAATGCAAAACAGTTGGGAAAACCGAGAAATTAGTCCGGATTCCGAAATTATTTCTGTTAAACCATGAATTATCTACATTGAAAGCATTATGACCATTCCCATCGTTTATGGCATTAATACCCATATAAAAGCCACTAAAGCGACTAAGTATTAGGTTTTCATTAGGACAAGGAAGCGTGATATTACTCGGACAATAGCCCAACACGGAGAAATTCGCATTAAAAGAGAAAATAGCAGCGTTATCAGGAGCACACAATTCTGCTGGACAATCCTGCAAATAGAAGATACATCCTTTAAACTTTATTCCATTTACTTTTGCCATTACAACATGGTGGTGAAACACTTCGCCTTCCTTCGGATAGCCTTTGTCAATAGCAAAACAACAATTATCAAAATGGGCATTGTATAAATGCACATCCTCAGTGATTGGATTGACATTTTGGAAATACAAAGCGCGAACCGCCATACCATTGTTACTGAAATTGGCGTCCTTAGCATGGACAATACCACCGGTGGTATTGAAATTGATCCCATCCCAAAGATCCAAGGCGACACGGGCGCAACTGATTCCAGCATTGTTCCTCATTACGACCCGTCCCTGGATATATGCCCCATGAATCAAGCCTTGGTATCCTTCAGCCCCCGTGCCGTATACCCTGACACCCTGCCATTGATGTTCGGGTATGCCGCAAAATAGTGTACCTCCATCAATAACCAACGTCCCTCCAGGCAACACTTTAACCTTGTTACGCGGACAAAACGCAACATCACATGTAATGGTTAATGTTGCGTTTGGATGGATGATAACATCACACCATGTTGCAAAACTTAGGTTCCATGTTGTATCTGAAATAATATGGACTTCACAATCTGGGCCATATACGGGAATGTATTTCTGTGCTGGGATGTGGTTGTAACAAGTTGCCGTGGCGGTAATATAACCTACCGTCATGGGAAAAATGCTGTCGAAAACAGCTGTTGCGTATCCTTGTGCATCAACAGGCACATCCAAGATCTTGAAGACATCATTTTCACTATATAAAGTAACGCGACAAATCCTATCCGAATAAGGTGTTTTAAATCCAGTCACCACAACTTCAACACTACTCCTAACCTCTTTATCCAAATAATCAGGGACAACTGTCATGCTCAGTCTATTGGGCACATCTGTCCACATTTGGCATTCAGGGTCGCCAATAAGGTTGTGAGCCATAGCATGATAAGTATAATCTTTAGTATCGCTGGTTTCATATTTAGATTCGGATTCGGTGATACCAATGTGGGAATAGTGTAGATTGTTTTCCGAAGCTAAGCCAAAAAGATAAGAAAAATTATTTAATAGATAATCCGTTGGATCTGACCAACTCTTTCCTGTATATCCAAGGAATGCAACACCTCCATAAGTGCCACCCATAACGCAACTTTCTCCAAAATTACGAACTTCATTACTTGATTTTGTCAATTCAAAGGGACATGAAGAACTACTTATTCCATACATAATAAAAGGTAGTTTCCCATTACGCAAATTATCAAGACCATTTCCATTTTCGTCAGAACCAACAAAGTCATAATTGTCTTCTGCCATAAGATAGCTATAGACACTGCCTTGTTTAACTTCAATACCACTGCCTTGCGTATTGGTTTTCCCATTTATATTTAACGATACTACAAAACCATATCCTCTATCATTGATTCTATTAATAATATCATAGCCATGAGGATAATACGAGTGTTCATCTTCTTGCATATAATCAAAAAGAAAACAAGGAAGCAAGGGAGGAACGGTACTTTGCAACTGATTAAAGCGCCCAAGGGTCATTAACGCTCTTTCTAAGTAGGAAAGATTACCACTCCCAGGATCTTTTTCATATTGCAATAGTTTTGTTGTCCAACTTGTTATCTCTGTAGAATTTGTGCATAGCAATCTTCCTACAAAAATATCCGCTTGTTTTCTTGGGTCGTCACATACAAAATCAAGATCGCCATAATATCCATCATGGTCTACATTCCAGTTTCCATGCAATTCAGAAAAGTACATATCTGTGGAAACTTCATCATATATTGTATATTTTCCTCCTTTTCTAATGGGCATCACCGTGGCATCACCAACAAGTAAAGCAAAAGCAGTTCCCAATATGTGGGCATCATGAAGATATTGGCGAAGACTACCTGCATCATCCACGATAGCATCATTGGGCCAGATACAGTCACCACCTGGATAGGCATCCAAAATGTCTTCAATAGCAACAACACCCGTCCGATACCCTTTTTGGTTTTTCCATGTCACAAAATCATGTAAGGACTCTATTAAGTTTAGTGGAGCCACCACTACATATTCATACACAGGAAGATTTGTGCTCGTATTTCCCAATTCCTCGACAATGGTAGGAGCGATTCGGAAAGTAGGAATCACTTCTGGATTATCCACCATGTGATATAAAATGGAATCATAGAGATTCTGCGTTGTTTGCAACCGTTGAATCTGAGTTACCCCACCTAGCAGCCCGTTGGCATAAGTCACCGTAATGGTAACAGAAGTAATCAGTTTTAATAGCCCTGTTTTGGGATAATATTCAAACGGACAGAGCCCAACGGAAACAATATTGTTGTTGCCGTCAAAATAGTCCTGTCTCCATCCTATGATGGGTTGGGCAGGAAAAGCATTGCTGGATTGGTACACGAGCAAATCAGGAGTAGCAAACACTTGGCCTGTCGCATCGTATGTAGGAGCTGGATAAACATTATGATTCAATTGAAAACTTTGTGTCACGATGTTTGAACAAACAATATTGGTGACTTCCTTCCCAAAAGGAATCATCAGCTGCAAGGTACGCAAAGGCAGTTGTGGTTTCCCTGCATCAGAAGTATTTCCTATTACACCTGAAAGTAACACTTGTGAATAAGTGTTCCCGTCTGGTGCGGAAACAGATTCAAACGACAAGTTGTTGCCGTTAAAAGTGGCCGTATAGGTCACTTGTCCTTGGGCAACTATGGCAATCGCCATAATTCCCAACATCATCATGAAAGTAAATAGCTTTTTCATAGCAGTAATTTTTTAATGGTTATTTGAGTATATAGTACTAGTCTGTTCCAAATTTGTTTCTATTGCCAAATTCTTATTCCACATTTTTAGTTCAATTTTATTCATTATTACGTGCTTAAGTCACAATCTTGGCTTATAATATCTATTCTTCAAATCAGTTCTTCTCCAAAAACTAAATAATACAAATCCAATCTCAATTCTCAGCTTGATGGGCCAGCATCCGTTTCTTTTATAGCCAGCCCACCAAAGCCAAGGTGTTTCATTTATCGTTTACCACTACTCTAGCTACTTGTATTGTGCCATCAGTAGCCATAACACGCAATATATAAATACCCTGTGGCAAACCTTCCACATTGATTTCATTAGTGCCAAGAACGGTTTTAATCTTTTGGCCAAGCGTATTAAACAACTGCACTTGAGTAACTTCCATACCTTCTAAATGGACAAAGCCTGTGGTAGGATTAGGATAGACGGCAAGAGCTTCTGTGCCACATTCCAGTTTATCCACTACAGTAATGCCATCGGCGAACATGGGAATACCGTAGTCCTCATTGACTTCCCAAGCTTTGTATAGGCTGGGGCTTTCCTGCATGTCCACCCAAGTATTAAGGGCATCCACCATAATGTTAGTCGAAGTGGAACCTACCATCACGCTTGTTTCCAATTGGCACGGACCAGTAGGAAGAAATTCCGCACATTCCGAGGCCAAACCCTGATTGTCGCCGAAAAGACCTGCTTGTCCGTAGTTGTTCCAAATATGGCCATAGCAGTTTTCCACCACGCAACCTTTCATGTTGTAACCCACTACGGAACCTTTGTATTCCATAAAACCATTCAACCCAGAAAGGACTTCAGCAAAGCAATTCTTTACCACGGCTTTGCCGCCCTGACTATCTGATTCGTTGAAGCAAACAATCCCGCCAAACGACTGGGCGCTATACGAACCTTTAACGCTTCCATAGAAGAAGCAATTAACCACCTCTGCGTCGGCATACCCGCCTTCCGAAAGGTTGTGATATACGATACCTCCTCCGTTCCTTGAAACCAAATAGTCATTATCACCATAGCAATAGGCGCAATTCCTTACAATGGAGTTTCTGTTCAATCCAACAATCATGCTACATTGGTCATCCCCTCCAGCCCTGATTTTTACCACACAACCGTCCACTACAGAGAGGGAATCGCAAATGCCCACCAAACATCCATCAAAAAACTCGCCGCTGTTGATGTGATGGCCTGTAACAAACAAGCCTGTATTGACAACAAAGTCTTTCACGGTTCCGTGTTTAAGACAACCGAACACGCCTATATCAAAAGCGGGATCAAAGTCAGGAGAATTATATGCGACATACAAGCCATCGATTGTATGACCGCCACCGTCAAAAGTACCCATGAAGGGATGTTCGCGGCTGCCGATGGGTGAAAAACGTCGATGCGCCCCGGCGTCAAGGTCGATGTCGCAAGTGAGCCTCACGGTACGCCCATCGAAATTGTCGGGCTCGCAGCCGTTCAGCCCGTTCACTGCGCTTATCAGCCAAGCCAAGCCTTCGGGCGTGGAGATTTCCGCATTGCCGTTGGCATCCATCACAAAGCCATTAGGCTGCACTGTGACAGAATCAATCCATAAAGGATATTCTTCAATATAATGGGGCCATGGGTCTTTATTTCTTTCAATAGGTAACAATGAAAGGGCTTTCTCACAATTTATTAAATACAACTCGATGGATTCTGGTTTGTATTGTGCAAGTTTTCCTTTTGTTTTTATGCCATTATTTTCCATAGCCAAATATAGATTACCCAAATCAATTGTTGCAAAAATGCTGTCAGCAATAGGAGTATCGGGGTTGACAATCAAATCCTCATACCATGCAATTGCGTCGACATAGTTTCCCATAACCTCATCACAGCGATTTGCCATTGCGTTAGCCAGATGATTAAGCACTTCGTTGGAAACAATGGCTGTATTAGTCAGGTAATAAGTCTTCAAAGCAGCATAGTCGTCTTCAATTAAGGCTTCCAAAGGAAGTAAATCCTTAAGAGCTATCTCTGCACTTGTGGTGTTTGGATACTCCTCTACTACTTGCATATATAGGGCTTTCGCAGCTACATATTCCCCCTCCTCACAAAGTGAGTCAGCTTGTAAAACAAGGTTTTGTTCTGCTGTCAATCCATCACTACAATCACCCATTATCCATTGAGGTCCATACACGATGGAAGTTGTTGGTACATTGCTATACAAATGTTGATCTGGATTGAAGACACCGGTGTTCCCCCAAGCGTTCAAACAGAAATCAACAATACCTCTGTCGCTTGGAATTATCGGGACTTCTCCGAAATCAACAAGTCCGTCATAGTAAACATAAGGGGTTGTACCC
Source organism: uncultured Bacteroidales bacterium (assembly GCA_946405575.1). GTDB lineage: Bacteria > Bacteroidota > Bacteroidia > Bacteroidales > F082 > Limimorpha. The sequence goes on from CAMJHP010000002.1 coordinate 64,582, forward strand.
AATAATGTTTTCTCAATCAGGTTATAGCGTGTGAGCAATGGGTCACAAGCACTGGTCATATAGATTTCATAAGAAGTATTGTTATAAATATGCTGTGTATCATCTCCTACGAAAGCAGAACAATCTCCCTTGAACTCGTTGATATTACACTTATTTAACAATTCAACACCGCGTCCATTATTATGAATCTGATTCATGAGCACCTCGCCCGTAGAGGCATACATCCTAAGACCAGTACCAACACATCCTGAAATATCATTGCCATATACTCTCATATCAACCCTACCGCCGGAATTGCTTGAAACAGAGCTTCCACAACGAGTTAGTTTGATACCATGATGGTTTGAGGCCTTGATAGTGTCACCTATCAATTTGTATTTTAAACAATTTCGGACATCGATGGCCACGTTTTTGGTCGGATTATCAAAAGTACAATTGATCACAGTCAAGTCACCGATAGATGGAGTAGATGCAATAGTTGACAATTGTGGCACGTACACCAACTCTGTATTATAAAACCTTGCATTGTCAATGGAAAGGTGGAGCGCATTCCCCTCAACTTTCATATTATGGAACTGCAACTCCGAACCATTATTTTGTATAAAATTCCCTTTGATGATTAATGAGTTGTCATTTGCTCCGTTAAAGGTCACTTGTCCATCAATAATTAAAGTGCCACCGTCTTCCACTGTAAAAGTAGCATTATTACATAATGTCACATCACTAATGCCTGTAAAAGTGACGGTTTGGCCATTACACACAGTAAAGTCGCTTGAAACCCCTATGATTCCACGGTGGATTTCCGAGTAAAGAGGAATACCATAAAGTAAAGTTGGATATTGTAAGCAAACATTTGAACCGATGCCGCCAATGTCGTCATAGACAGGGATTTCGTAGTTTGAATCACGATGTGCCATCCAAGCATAAGCTTCTTGCATGGAAATGAACCCATCATTAATGTTATTATCGGCCGATATGTAAAGTGTATCATCATAATGGATTTCACCGCTAGGCGATTCTCCATTAACGGCAGAAAACATATGAAAATTAAACTCTCCATGAATAGCAGTATTCTCTTCACAGTTTTCATTCTCTATAATAGAAGTGCCGTATTTAGTTCTATCATCTGCAGGATATGCAGACTGATTATATTGACAAGCGGCAATAAAAACGGAGTTATTAGATGAAAGATCATCCATAAAACCACCACTATGACACTGTTGCATCCAAAAGGCTTTTCTATGCACTGGTAACGGATCAAGCAACGCGGCAAACTGGGAATCGCTCATGTTACCATCAATTAAGCAAAAGTAAGAATGTCCGTTGGAAAAACCGCCATGGTCAAACACCCAAACAAACAAGAAATCATTTTCCGTTAGTTGTGGCATACCATTTGTACCATACCGAAATCCAGTAAATACATTTGTCACATTAGCAACGGTAGCTGCAAAATCCGTAACAATAACGCCTTCAGGCACTTGGTAACGAGGACATTGTGACGGGTAGTCTACACCATCTGCAAACAACACAAAAATATTCTCCCGACTATATCCATTTGCCTGTAGCAACTCCCACATCAAATACGTATCATTCCAAAATTCTTGCATGGGTGCGTTGGTGACCCCACCATTACTATCAGATTTCCATCGATCCTGTTCGGGAACATTTTTGGCCGCATAGTCGCCTGTAATCAACACTGCATATTTATTCTGCGCGTTTACAGAAAAGGCCATGCAGATAAAAGCCATAATGATTAATACTTTTTTCATATTACTGAAGATTTAGCGGGTTGTTATCTGGTTTCTTGATGAATTGAACATTTCCCTATCTTTGCCACGCAAAAACAGGTATTATGAAATACTAAGGGCTTATGCCCTTTTTGTTTAGATTATCTTGTTTTGCTCTAGGTGCTTTAAAGATGAGCGATCTTCCACAACGGCAAAATCTTTGTAAGCACCTTTTTGTATGGCCTCACCAAGGAGGCTAAATCCGATGATTTTATTCTTCCCTTTCATAATATAGCTTTATTCATCAATCTGTTACTGTAAACTCACCATAATATTCATCACCATTTGAGAGCGTGAAGGTGACAATGTAATTTCCCGCATTGGGGATGTAAACCTGTAGGCCATTCGGCGTAAATACAGAAAGGCATTGTACCGAAACACCGGCAACAGTGGCAACCTCCACTGATACCTGCCCCATGTTTTCATTAAATACAACGGTCAGCACATGGCCATCAATAGAAGGGCTGATAGAGCCACTTCTATCTGACCCACTTAGACCGGCATGCTCTTTTACTTCAATGTTTATTCCTTCTTCTTTCTCGTTTTTAATTTTGGCAAAGCCATGAGCGTAGCATAATGCTCCCGAAAGAAACAAGCAGAGCATCATAACCAATGTTGTTACTTTTTTCATCATAATTGTTGTTTAAAGGTTACGGAAGCAAAAGTATAGTAAAATATACACTATTTTGCTGGAGAAAAGTTGGAATTTTTTAATATCAGGTGGGGGCAGCTGATAATCAATAAGTTACGGTTTTGTCAAAAAGGAGAAACGGCACGTTTTCCAACATTTTTCCAACATTTTCACACCAAATGCAAACAAAATGCAATCAAAAAACCTATTCTGTAAATGGATAAAATAGGGTTTTTCTTCTTTAGTAAGATACCTATGAAACAGAAGATTAGCTATTAATTATCAACTGATTAACGTAATAATTGAATAACTGAAAACGACCTATCTTTCAACTTATTCAACCATTTCCCAATATCCACTATATCCACTCCCAACATAATGAATATGCCTCATCATGCTGATATGCCGCTTGATAGTGCGCACGCCTTTATGACTTTTTTCGGCAAGTTCCTCAGTGGTAATCTTCGGATTGTCTTTGATTTGCTTCTCTATCCATGCATCAAGATCATCATCTATGAATCCATTTCTTTGAGTGTCATCTTGGGTGCCATCTTGAGTGCCATTTTGAGCACCACAAAGCCCTTCTGCGACTTTCAAAACATAGGCCTCCATGTTTTCTTTTACTCCAAGCTTTCTCTGAAGGCTTTCATTTTGTTTCTTGATGGCCGAGTAAGAAACGTTTTTTAGCGCCGCAATCTCACTTCCGCTTAATCCCAACAGATACAGATGACAAAGCGATAAGTCACTATGTTTCAAACTGGAGCATTGGATTAACAGCATATGGTCAAAACCATCATAATTCCTTGCTACGGCCTCTCCGAGTTGTTCGAAATCCTCGTCTTTGAGAGCAATGCCAAGATCGTGTGCGACATCGCGAGTAGTGACGTGTTTGCCTTTTGTCTTGTTGAGAATATACCGACATATCGGCTCTTTCAGGAAAGTCAAACGTCGTTGCTTAGCTTCTTCGTGTTGCAGATTCAAGGCTTTTTTCAATATGTTCACCTGCTCTTCTCTTTTTTGCAGGTTTTTTCGTAAAGCCTCCTGTTTCTTTTGGAAGGCTAAACGCTCCGTTTCTAATTCTTCTTTATGACGATCCTTAGTCTTTTCTATCTCTTTTTCTGATTTATCTTTTTGCATCCTTAACTCCTCTTCATGTCGTCTTTGGGTCTCAGTCATCCACTGCAGGTGTTTCCTTTTTACCTCTTCCAACTTCTGTTCGGTTTCAGCTTGTAATCGTTTCAATTCTTCCTCATACCGCTTTTCAGTTTCTTCCAATGTCTTGCCGGCCTCTGCCTGCCATGACCTCAGTTCCTTTTCATGCTCTTGTTCCGTTTCTCCAAGCATTTTATTTGCTTTCTCTTGTTGTTCCTTCAAAAGTTTTTTACTTCTTAGCTGTGCCACAATAATAATCGCCAAAACAACTGCAATTACAATGGGAATAATAATTCCAATAGTTTTTCTGATAGACTCTCTTCGAGTTATTTCAACCTCTTTCTCTTGCTTTTGGTTCAAATATGTTTGAAACATATCTTTGAGTTTAGAGACCATTGCCTTGTTTTCTCCTTCTGACTCCTTATAGCTAGCCAATATATGCATACATATATCTTTTTTTTCATTATTTCCAAGGCTGTCATAGACGATACGCAAATAATCCGCAGCTTGTATTTGATATGCTACATTATCTTTTCCTTCAAGAACGGGTTCCAAATAGAAAAGAGCAGAATCATACACTCTTTCATCCGTATAAATAACACCTATGATCAAGAAACGTACTAGTTGCTCCTTTTGGCTATCTGCCTGTAAAACAATACGTTTTAGTTTATCTAACGATGAATCACTTCCAAACCCAAGTTGATAGTCACTTAGTGCCTTATTTGACACGATGTCTCTGTAAAGAAGATTGTTGGTACTTGTCATTTTTTCTAAAGCCTGTCCAAAGTATAAGCTAGCCTTATCAGGTTCGTTCATTTTATTATATTGTTTTCCAATATGATAAAGTATGTTGGAAATACCGTTTGATGTTGTAGGCTCAATCGTACAAAACGCAAAAGCTCTTTCATAGCAAGCAATGGCAGACTCCATAATATACTGCTCAGAAAATAGATCTCCCAAACGATTATAAATATTCGCCATAAATTGTGCTTTCTTACCAATCAATGCCTTGTCTTCAAAATGTCCCTCCATTAATTCCAACGTCTTCAGGTATTCAGAACAAGTTTTCACGACATCGTCATTTTCATCATATCCAACACCATTAACATAATGTGCCCGAGCATCCAAAAACACATTTTGTTCTCGTTGGGACACATCGGGCGTGTTTGCCATCAATGAATCGAAATAATCCACAGCCCGTAATAAATCTTCTCGGTTACTTTGTTCAAAATAGTTCTTATACAGCAGTTCCGAAATCAGCAGCTGAACATATTGCCCATTAAACTCATCAAGGCTGTCGGCCTGGGGACTTGCCGCAAACTGTTTCAGCACAGCAAAAGCACTATCTGGTTGTCGCCACATGAGGCTATCAATGGTAGCCAACTCAGGTAACGGCTTCTCCATCGGCTCTACCATCTTCTTTTTCGGAGGGTCGCAAGCCACCATTAAAGCCATCAATATCACCGCTATCCAAATACCGGTGAGAGGTATATGTTTTTTCATTCCAAATTCAATTTTCAACATTTCTGCAAAAGTAGTTAAAATCTGCTATGCTTAGCAAGAATTATTGTTTTACATTAAATTTATCCTACAATTCATAAAAAATGCGAATATCAGAGAAAAATTTCAGCAAGGGAACTCAAAAAATGTGTCAAAAACATTGCGATTTAGCAAAATTGATGTATTTTTGCATGAAATTTTCCTCCAAATTCATAAAAATTGCGAAAATGGCATCAAAAATACAGCAAATAATGGAGTTGGTTCCCCACGATTCGGTCTTGCTCGGTTCATGGCTCTCCGAACATGGGTTGAATGCCCAAGGCCAGTATGCCTACATGAAAAGCGGTTGGCTTACCCGGATAACAAAGGGGGTGTATAAAATGAAAGGTGCTACACCGTCTCTCATGGCAATTATATCTTCCTACAACACCCAACTCGACAAGCATTGCATCGTTGGAGCCTTCACGGCTTTGCAACTGCGCGGCTATGCACATTATCTGCCGATGGGAAAACCCAAGGCATATCTTTTTACTGACAGGAAAAACAAGCTGCCCTCGTGGATAGTGAACGGCGATTGGGACATGTCGGTGAAGTACATGACCACTTCCTTCCTCGGCGAGGGTTTGTTGGGTGTCGAATCCATGACCATCGAACAATTTGACTTATTAGTGTCGTCGCCCGAGCGTGCCATATTGGAGTGTTTGTACCTGTCTGAGTCCGCTTCTTCATTGCTCGATGTCTATTACATCATGGAAGGCCTTACAACACTCCGTCCAAAACTGGTACAGACTTTATTGGAGTCATGCACTTCGCTGAAAGTCAAAAGGCTCTTTCTCTACATGACCGAGAAAGCCAACCATCCTTGGTACAAGGCACTGGATCTTGATCGTGTAAGCCTCGGAACTTCAAGGTTGATGGTCTCACCAACAGGAAAATACATAAGTAAGTATAACATGACCATTCCAAAAGAACTTGCTGAATATGAATGAGAACAATTTAAACAGGCGTATCTACGCGCAGAAAGTGGAGTTGCTGCTTCGCCTCGTTCCTATTATAATGGATGAAGGTGTGTTCGCCGTTCATGGCGGATCGGCCATTAACCTGTTTCTGAAAAATCTGCCACGGTATTCCGTGGACATAGACTTAACCTATATACCGTTGGCAGACCGGGCCACAAGCATTGCCGACATCAATCTGCATTTGAAATCCATTTGCGAGAAGGCAAAACGGGCATTCAAAGGGATGCATATAGTGCCAAAATTTGACACCTGCAAGTTGCTGTGTGAATATCAAGGTCGGCAAGTGAAGGTTGAGGTTAACCAAACAAAGAGAGGTATCGTTGGCGGTGACGTACTTACCTTGCCTTTGAGTGATAAGGCGCAAAACGAGTTTTCCCTCTATTGCGAGGCCAAGATTGTACCGTTAACACTTCTGTATGGCGGAAAAATTGCAGCCGCCCTGTCGCGCCAGCATCCACGTGATTTGTTTGATGTGAAATATATGGACTTGCCATTAAGTGATTGCCGCGAAGGCTTGATCTTTTGTTTGCTTGGCAGCGACAGGCCGATACACGAGTCATTGGTGCCAAGCCTCATTGACCAACACGAAGCAATGGCCAATCAGTTTGATGGAATGACCGGCATTCCATTCACATACGATGAATTTGAAGCTACCCGCTCCAAATTGATTGACGATGTGAAAGCCATAATAACTGAAGCAGATAGGGAGTTTCTTGTCAGCTTTGAGTCTGGGCAACCTCAATGGGATGGCTATGAGTTTGAATACTTCAAAAATTATCCATCTGTTCAATGGAAGTTTCTCAACCTTCAAAAACTCGCCAAACAGAACCATCAGAAACTAAACGAGGAAGCTGATAAGTTGCGTTGTATTTGGAATCAATAACTCCTTGGCTTTACTCAATCAAGGAAATCCATGTCATGGCATGGAGCCAACGCATTGTCCCTATTGCCCCGCATCCGATGTCAACGATTGAGGCTTTTCAAGGCTTTATTTCCAATCTTTCAAAACTAATAATGAAATCCTCGCTATTGTTAGCTAACCACATCAAATAACGAATGTCTTTGCCGGCTATCTGCTTTATGGTTTCTCCTTTGTATTTCCCAAAAGTAAGGACATCTTCGGGATATAGGGTCCTTATGTCCTTTTTCCTTTCTTCAATGACCTTGTCAACATCGAAGAAAAAATGCGAAGAGTTTTCATTCGCCCATTTTACCCAGCCCCAGTCACTATGTATGACTTCAACCAATGTCTCTCCCTGGTGTTTCCCCTTTTCCAAAACATCATTGATGCCATAAACCTTGACTGGTTCAACCGTTGGTTCTCCAAGTATATCCAGCAACACCCATGATCCGCATGCGGCACAAGGTATCTCTTGTGGTGTTGTATCATCAATCTTACACCAGCTTGCTTCACTGTCCTCCCATGCATTCGCCCTCTTTCCGTCCCTAAAGTAAAAACCATATGCGGTACCATACCTACCACCTTTCCCACCTGGTTTCACTTGATGCACCTCAACATATTGAGAATAATACCAACTCGACACTCTTCCGTCCGGAAATCTTTGAGCCGTGAAAGGCAAGGCTCTTCCTATATTGTAATAGAGAGAGATTAAGCTGTTGCTTAATCCTTTCTGTTGTATAGCTTTTATTAGTTTTTCTTTTTCCATATCAATTGCAAAGGTACATTTTTTCTCTTAGCACATCACCCACCGTCATTCCCCTCTTTAAGAAAGGGTGACCGCAGACTGGGGAAGCAACTCAAAAAAAAGACTCCTAAGACAATTGTCCCTTAACCCGATGTTATAAAACACAACTCTCATAGGCTTTTTGTTTTATTTTTTTCCCATAAAGGTTGCAAATAGGTACTTGGCATAAGTCCACCCTCTTGTTTCTAATAACCGATAGCAGCACACCATCAACAGCACTTGAAGCACTAATGCAATGGACAAAACCCACCATGACAACCAACCATAGAAGATATTAACAATACCAATAATAATTATGAAAAGAATACTCCAAACGCTTGCACCAAGATAATTACGACAGAAACCAAACTCAATGTTGTACTGTCTTAAAATCTCATCACCACGACAATTTTGCCTAATTTGGGAAACAGCCTCAATAATAACCTTTTGGGCCATGCCTATGTCTGCATTTTCCTCCTCTTGCGTAGGAAGTTTTATACCGAAAGTCGCCTTTACCTTGGCAGCAATCTGCTTGTGATACGCTGGTGAGATAACAGCATTCTGCCAAAGCAGCATTTTAGTGGTAGGCATCTCTGTCTCGTCCTTTTTGAACAGCGGATACTGAAATAGCCACTTCGAGGTCTCCTTAAACAACTCACTTACCAAATAGCCCACGGACACACTTACCAACGCAGTACCACCAATCAGACACAATATCCACTTTACGTCACCTATCAGTGTCTGATACTGAGGAAACCACTTCCCCATGCACATTGCCAGCAATATGCACGTGGGGAACATTCCCAAAACAGCCGGATAGATCCTTGCTATTCTAATGTATTTATCCATCATTTGTTTAGTTTTCCATTATGCTTCCTAAATAATGCATGCCTGAATGATGCCCATGGCTCAAATTTATCACCATTCCATCTCTCTTGTTATATCCCGACTCCGATACAAAAATATCCAAATAGTCACCGTTTGTCTCAAACAAGATATCCCCAGCAGTATTCTGTGTTATAGTATTCTGACCGCAGTAATAATCCAGTTCATCACTAGGTGCTTCACCAACAACGACTAACTTCGGCGTCAGCTTATCCATTAGCGACGATGGGATATGACCACTCTTTCTACCATGATGCGGTGCGAACACTATGGTAACATGCCCATTGTTTACCTCTCTGTCAAACTCCTCCTGCATATCAGTTTCCATATCACCCATCCAGAGAAATGAGAATTTACCAACAAGATACTTAATTGCTGGTGAGATGTTGTTTGGACTGCCACCTTCGGCAGCGGTTTTCAGAGCCTCGTTGTATTTCTCGTTATCTGTAATTGGCCAAAGGCAATTCAATCCAGATGATTTACGTTCATCATCATCCTCATTCATCCACTTGCGCTTGCATCCTTTTTTTAGTGCAAAACTCTTCTTGCTATCATTACGGAGTTCCTTATATCTCTTGAAATCATCCGTTTCTGTACCTTTCTTGGTCGTATTGTTGTCAACACGATAGAAGTTTAAAATATTGAACTTATCGTCGTAGTCCACCAACCCACCGATGTGATCATCATCAGGATGGGTAGAGATGAAACGCTGGATTCCTTTACCGGATGATTCCGATTCTATCTCGTCTAAAATATCATCCTTTGCGTCGTCAGTTAAATAACAGTCGATTGTCGTGAAATTGTCTGAATTGTGGTTGATGTAGAACATGTCTCCATTGCCAACCGAAAAGCTTTTTACTTTACTCATTATTTTTTTATTTTTATATTCTATCTTCGATTTGTGCAAATTATGCGCCAAAATCAAGAAAGAAATATGAAATAATTGAAATTTTAGTTGTAAAAGTGGTATATAATGCCCTTATTATCAAAGTAAATCAGGTACATAGGGTAATCTTTGACAGCACTTGACTGACATGACTTACACAGTCTGACACAACGAGCAACCTTCCTGTCAATTTGACACAAAATGCCCGAATTTCGTCAATAAAATCTAATATTATATGTAAAACAATCTCTTATTCGGGATTTTTTGCTACCTTTGCATCCGAATAAAACCTACATATACATTAATATGGTTATCGAATTACGAATCAAGAACTTCCTATCATTCAAAGAGGAAACCGTTCTAAGCTTTGAGGCCTCAAAAGACACGTTCAAGGAGGATTCTCTATTGGTCACAATGGCAGACGGAACCCGTCTCACCCGCATAGCAATAATATATGGTGCCAATGCAAGCGGCAAATCTAACCTCCTTGCAGCTTTCGAATATCTTTTTTGGTTTTGGAAACGGAAAACCGAAGACCAGGATGCACTCACAGGGGTAGAGCCTTTCGCATTAGATAGTGATACGCCATCCCAACCTACAGAGTTTGAACTCAAGCTCTACGTGAACGACAAAAAGTATGTCTACCAGCTTAGTTTGACAAATCAAACCGTCCTATACGAAAAGTTATTTGTTTACAACAGCAACCAGCCCTCCCTGCTCATGCAGCGTGAATTAGTTGATGGCATCACATCCTTGAAATTCAACCCATCGCTTATCAAAGTACCAGTTGCTGCAAAAGATGAATTGACTGCAAAATGCCTAAAAAACATGTCATTCTTTGCAGCACGAAAATCAGTTAATTGCAATCTTGGCGAGATTGACGATGTGAGAGATTGGCTGATCAACCACACACTGCCTGTTATCGAATTAGGACAAAACATGTTCCCGTATGCAGAAAGAAAAATGTTTGAAAGCCCTAACACAAAGCAACATCTATTAGAATTCAGTCATAACATTGGCCTCGACATTGAGGATATGACGGTTGAAAAGGATTATATGCCAATAACACCAGAGATGATTCAGTTCATGCAGGCATCTGGGCAACTGTCAGAAGAAAACCTCAATAAGCTGAATAAAGACCCCAGAATGCAAGCGGGATTCAAGACCGACTTTTTGGTTTCAGTAATTAATACAAAAGGGAAGGAATTCTATACTTTACCAAAATCATCGCAAAGTGAAGGTACACTAAGATCAATGGGGGTCGAGACCGCACTCTATGTCGCAGAACAAAACAACAAGTTGCTACCTATCGATGAGATAGAAACATCCATGCATCCATTATTATTAAAGTATATGATAAAGAGTTTTTTGAAAGCGCCATCAAAAAGCCAACTGCTGCTTACAACTCATTACGATCCTCTTTTCACCGCTGCAGACGAGTATTTACGTAAAGACAGCTTCTGGCTGATGGATAAGCGTGAAGATGGTAATTCAGTACTTTACCCACTTGTTTCAAAAAATGGGGTCAATAAAATGCGATCGCTTCACCGAGCATACTTAAACAACAAGCTTGGAGCTCTTCCTCAAATAACAAACATATAAAACCGCCCTTGCGACTTCCTTCCAGAATCAACAAGTGCGAATACTATAGTGGTTCTGTTTGCGCACCTCTACTATATCTAATAATTTACTCGTATTCATCTCTTGAATAAGCCCTCTCTTTATGGAGTCAGGGGAAAACCCATGTTTTCTGACAATTTGTCAGCAGGGACGCACCATTTACACATTTTCGCTAATTGGCATTTTTGTTGCGATGAAAAATAGAAAAACCAAAGAAATAAAGTTCCAAAATAAACGACAAACCTAATGATTGAAAAAGTTGAGAAGAAACTAAAAATGGACGATTACGACCTTGAGGCTGTCTTTACGCCGACAGTCATAAACCTTTTAATTGCCGCATTCTTTACTATCTGTACACTCAAAGACACGCTACTGACAGCGGAATCAACCATTTGGTGGCAGACCGTTGCAGTCATTGTCGCCCCTATTGCCGTGGAGGTGATATTGTTCAGGTTCTTCATGCAAGCATTTCGCGAGTCATCCAAACTGTTTGAGTCACTCCTTTACCGAAAAGATCGACTCAACTTCCCCACCACCTCAATGCTGTTACTTGGCGATAATAGCATCAGTCAGCTACAAAAGAAACGCATACGACAAGTGCTCAAGTCAAAATATAATATCAACCTTCTCTCCAAAACTAAAGAAGAAGCCAATGAGATGGAAGCCCGTAGAACGGCAAAGGATGCTGTTGCGCTAATACGCAAAGAAGTAGCCGACAGCGGCGATACCATGACACGCCGCAAACTGAAACGCTATGGCACATTCCGCAACTTTCTTGGCGGTGCCTTGTATTGCCTCCCCGTTTGTCTCGCATGCTGGATTGTTAGCCTCTGTCTCAATGGCTCCAGTGTATTTCCCCTATCAATTGCTTTAACCATATACATAGTGTATTCTTTAGTGGATTTCTTTCTAGTCAAGAGCACCGCTGTCGAATATGCCGAAAGTCTTATAACAACCTTTGATAAAAACAATTACGATGAAGCATAGTATGAAATTTTACCCCGTAGGCAACGGGGATTGCTGCCTTGTAAACATCGGCGGCCCAACTAAGAAAATGATGTTCGACTGTAATTTCCGCCAAAAGGCTGAAAACGAGGATGACGAAATGTTTGATGTTTTAGACGATCTGATCAACCATGAACTCACCAAAAAATACGGACTACCTTTTTTGGATGCATTCCTGCTTACCCATCCTGACCAGGACCACTGCCGTGGCTTTGGTGACAAGTTCTTCCTTGGAGACCCTGACTCCATCAACGATAGCGACAAGAAAAAAGGAAAAATTCTCATCGGCGAGCTTTGGTACTCACCTCGTGTTTTTGAAGAATACACCATCGACTTAGGCGATGATGCCAAAGCATTCAAAAAAGAGGCGGCACGACGGATGGAACTCTACAAGTCCAACAAAAAGAAAGCCGACCGCGAAGGCAACCGTATCCGCATTATAGGATGGTCGGACAACAAAGATCTTGAAGGTCTCGAAGACCGCATCACGGTGCCTGGAAACTTGATTTCAGAAGTGAACGGCTCTAAATGCAATTACTTCGAAATGTTTATCCACGCTCCATTCAAGAAAGATATCGAGAACGCCGACCGCAATGAAACCAGCATTGTTTCCCAACTAAGATTCAAATCTGATAAAAAGGATACTCCTATTGCTCGGGCTTTCCTCGCTGGTGATGCCGAATGGCACGTATGGGACACCATCATGACTGTGAACAAGAATGATGATTTTTTGAAATGGGACTTATTGGAGGCGCCTCACCATTGTAGCTATACCTTCTTTGCCGATGACAGAGAAGACGAGCCCAATCAAGCCTCACTTGATTTCTTGGACAAGAGAGAAGAAGGGGCATTTGTGGTCTCATCCTCAAAGGTTATCAAGCAGAATTCCGACAACCCACCCTGCCAAAAAGCAAAGAACCGCTATGTGGAGCGAGTTGGTAAAGACAATTTCTTCTGCACTAGTGGCGACTCGGAAGATGAGGCCGACAAACCTCTAGTATTTGTCATAGAAGACGGAGCCATCGCCCTTTCTGATGACAAGAAGAAAGAATCCGACTCAAAGGCCACAATTGCCAAAGAAACGAAACCCCATTATTATGGACAACGTTTCTGAACAATACTCATGCATAGATAAAACCGCACTCGGAGCTTTGGCCAAGGAGCTAGATTCCTTGGCCGAAATCTTCGAGAACAGTTATCGCATAGTGGAGTTGGATGGCAACACCCTTGGTGTTTGCGGTGACATTCTTACCTACGCCAACACAAAGTCACTTCTCCACCGCGTCGAGCCCATGGTGATTGGTGTCAGTAAAACCAATTGGCAAACCGAAACACCTTTTGTTTTTCCTGACAGAACAAACTTCCCTTTTGAAAAATTCCCGCATGTCAACTATAAGACCAAAAGTCTTCCATCCACACTCTGCTTGGCTCGCGAAAATATAGACGACTGGTATGCCGAACACACACTGAAAGACTACGTGAATCTGGTGGCTCAATGGCTGCGTGACGCAGCCAAAGGCAAATTAATGAAACTGAACGAAAACGACGAGTTTGAGCCCCAGCGCAACCACAAAGCGGACTGCCTCCTGATGCGCATCACCTATATGGACCCCATATTAGACTATAAGGAAGAATCCGAATGCTATTTTTATTCCATTCATGTCAGCGAGGAGATGTCCAAAATTGCATACGGCAACGAACAGCACAAAAAACTAACCGAAAACGCTGTAGGAGTGCGTCTATTTGCCGGCAAAGACCATGTGGACGACACTTGGTACACCCACTATCCCACTACACTTGGTGAACTCTACCAGTTTATTCAAGACAAGAGTTACCCCTTTGAACTCAATAACCTTAAGTCAGTTTTAGACTCAACCAAGAAATATGTTTATTTTCAACTCGCTTTGCACCGACCAAAAAAGATTATAGGCAAAAACACTCGCATCAATTATCTTTGCTTCCGTGCCAACGCACAAGATGTAATTAACGACAACACAAACGCACTTGTTGAAGAAATATGCATTATTGATTTTACCGATTATCTCACCGCACATTATATTTCCGAAACTCCTAGTTCTATCTGGACCAAGCAGATTACCTTATTGGGATGTGGTGCTGTGGGAAGCAAAATTGCCTACCATCTCCACCGCAGCGGCTTATACAACTTTGACTTAATTGACAGTGACCATTTCCTCCCCCACAATGTTTGCCGTCATGCCTTGGCAGCCTACTATCCTGGCAAATCTTATAAAAACAAGGCCGACGCTTTGAAAAATTCTCTTATTGAAATGTTTCACGGGATGCCCCATGAAGGTATCAAAGCATTTGACCACGATGCACTTACTTATCTTCAGGCCAAAGACCTCAATGAAATTGACCTTATCATTGATGCCACAGCCTCAGTAAGAGTGATGTATGGCATCGACAGTGCAATGCTACCCGAGAAGACCCGCGTAGTGAGGGTAGCCCTATCAGAAGGCGGCGACGTAGGAGTGACCTACTTGAACATTGACAATACGCAACCCCTTGCCGACTACTATATGGAGATTCTTCGTGCTGCCCTTAGAGATGAGCAGATATACAGATGGCTTTCAAACGAAAAAAAGAACTCTACCGAAAATATCCGCATAGGAGAGGGGTGCCATTCGAATACCATGCGCATAAGCGACGACACCATTTCTGCCCATGCTGCCCTGATGTCATCGGCCATACGCCATATATATGAGGGTAAACAGACGAACCGCATTCTTCTTTCCTTTGCACATCGTGATTTTCCAGGCAGCATGCAGACCTGCGTATTACCCGTCAACAGATATATTCAGTTCACGTGTGCCAACGCTAATAAATGGCAAGTGCGTATTCCTGAAGATTTGCTCAAAGAAATCCGCATCAAGACCAAAGCAAAGGGCAAGAACGAAACTGGAGGTTATCTCTTTGGCCACATCGATCACAAACGTAAGACCATTTATGCTCTATCTCATTTCATGCCCACTGATTCACATGGTTCGAAAAACGGTTTCAAATTAGGCACCAGTGGTCTAAAAGACCACAAAAAGTTCATTGCCCTACGCTGCATCGGACAGATGGAATACATCGGCGACTGGCATTCACATCCGGAAACCACTCTTGATATGTCGGCCATCGATATTGCCACATGTCATGAAAAAGTCGTTCACGAACTACCTCATGGCATAGGTGTTTGTGTTATTACAAAGGCAACCCAAACACAGTTTTTCCTAATTAGCCCACAAGAATAAAAGCGTATAGCTTGATAGAAGGACAATAACTCAGATTATATGTACACGATCGTGCAAACTATTTAGATTCGTGAGATTGATGGCCAAACAACTTAAGAATTGTCAAAGGGTGTATTTCGACAAATCGGACAATGATGTTAGAAAAATCGTAATGAAATGACGCAATAATTTGTATTTGAATAATTTACACCAAATTTAATATTTCTTTCTTTCATGGAAACCATTTGCAAAATAACTAATATAATTCACCTAAATCAAATACCATTGAATTTTCTTTTGTATATTTGCACCATTAAAATGCCACTGCCATGCAAGAGAGAAAATATCCCGTTGGTATCCAGACCTTTTCGGAAATAAGAAAAGGAGAATATGTTTACATTGACAAAACACACCTCGTCTGGAAGTTAACCCATGAGGCCAAATACATTTTTCTCAGTCGTCCGCGCAGGTTTGGCAAGAGTCTTCTTTCCACCACTTTGGATTCCTATTTCCAGGGACGCAAAGAACTTTTCGATGGTCTTAAAATCATGGAACTGGAGAAGGAATGGGAAAGTTATCCAGTTATTCACGTGGATTTAAGTGCGGCAAAGCGCCAACCTTCCGCAGATGAATTGCGGCGCGTATTGTTGCTTTTGCTTGACCCCTTGATTGAGAAATACGGAAAGAAAGAGAACGAAAAATCACCAGGAGATGTGTTAAGGGGACTTATTCGCAGAGCGTATGAACAAACTGGCAAACAAGTTGCCGTTATCATTGACGAATATGACGCGCCTCTCCTTGATGTACTTCATGAATCACAACAACTGGAGCAATTCCGTAATGTGATGCAGGAGTTTTATGTGCAGCTAAAGGCTAGTGAAGCTATGATAAAGTTCTGCTTCATCACAGGTATTACAAAGTTTAGTCAGTTGAGTATCTTTTCAACAATCAATAACCTGTTGAACATCTCCATGCAGCCCAAATATGCGGCTATTTGTGGTATCACCGAAGAGGAATTTGCCTCAGATATGGCTCCAGACATCGCCATATTAGCAGAAAAACACAAATGCACTCCGATAGAAATGCACGCAAAACTGAAACGACAGTATGACGGCTATCGTTTTTCGGAAGTGTCTCCTGACATCTACAACCCCTTCAGTCTGCTTAAATGCTTCCAACAAGAGAAGGTTGACAACTATTGGTTTGAAAGCGGTACGCCGACTTTTCTTATCCAACAGATGCAACATTTCCGCACAGATATCACTGTACTTGAAGAACTCCATGTTCAATCCTACGATTTTGACCAGCCAACAGAGGCGATGAATAATGCCTTGCCGTTACTGTACCAAAGCGGCTACCTGACCATCAAAGACTATGACAAGGAAAGTGAAATGTACACACTTTCCATTCCCAATCAGGAAGTGCGCATTGGATTCACGCGTGGCCTGCTTCCAGTCTATATCGGTTTGGATAACAGTCAAGTAGTTTCGGGCTTTGCTTTGAAATTCTGGCAAGCCTTGAAGAAAAACGACCTCGATCTGGCTTTGCGCGAGATGCAAGCCTACTTTGCTGGATTGCCATACGTGGACGGCTTCAAGAAAAAATTGGAGGATGTTTCCAATCTGGAAGGCTTCTATGAGTGGTCAATGATGCTGATTTTTAATATGCTGAATGTGTATGTTCAAACGCAAGTGCGATGTGCTGGTGGGCGTGCTGATATGGTGGTTAAGATGCCAGACGCCATCTATGTCATCGAACTGAAGGTAAACGGCACGGCACAGGAAGCCATGGATCAGATAGAGAAGAATGGGTATGCCACTCCTTATTTGACGGATGGCCGCAAAGTGGTCAAGGTTGGAGTGAAGTTCTCGACGAAGACCAAAACTATCGAGGATTGGATTATCAAATAGGGTAATTCATTTCTTACTATCAACTTTTATTACTCTATTCATTCAAGCTTTTTGTTATCTTGTGATCGGATAATCAGTAGCGTTTTTGTAGCTATCATTCTGCGATAGAATACGGCTCGTTCTTTGCTGTATTCCATATCCTATTAACGCTTCTACGCATTTGCCATCCCTTGAATAACAAAAAAGCCCCCGTTCACTCCAAGCCGCCCCCTGTCGCCGTTGGGGCAGCCTGAGTCTTCGGAGGCTCTTGTTCAAAAACAGCTTACTTCAAACAACCAATCTCATGGCTTGTTTGTTTTACGGTAATACTTTCTACCCAGTTATTAGTACTAATAACGCTTATTCAACGTCCAAACGCACATGGAAATTGCATGGTATTTTCGATTTTTTACATCATGACACATCATGACTTTTATTGATATGATGCTATAAAACTAATGGCAAAGCATACAACAAATCAAGGAAAAGATAGATCTTGCTCAAATAACACAAACTCCTAAGAAAACCCAACTCAAACTATAGGGGAAACGATTCAAAAAATATATAATATTTTCGCTTTTTTGTATTGTTATTTCGGAATAATTTTGTATCTTTGTAGTGCAAACAAACAAAGTTACTACTATGGATACATTCACGAAATCATCTGAATTTTTCAAGGCGAAAATTCAGTCCTATCTCGAAAAGAGAGTCGCCGAAGAACCCGAATTTGGCGCAAAGTACAACAACCCAGAAAAGAACTTGGACGAGTGTTTCAAGTATATTTGTTCACAAGTCTATGAAAGCGGATGCTGCGGCTTTGATGATGATGAAGTCTTCGGTATGGCCGTTCACTATTATGATGAAAAGGACATTACCATCAAAGAAATGCCCGAAATTGACTTGGACAGAAGCAGGATAGTATGTTTTGACAAAGTGGTGCTATCCGAGGAAGAAATGGCTGAAATCCACGAACAAGCAAGACAGAGAGCCATTGAGAAAGCCACAGAAGAAGCAAGGCGCAAACTGGACGAGGCAAGAAAGCCTAAGGTCAAGCCGGTGACTGCCACCACTACAGCAACGGAACAACCACAACTTGACTTGTTTGGAGGAATGTGATATGAGTGGCTTGACCAAAATTCAAAAGGAAGTGGATTATAAGGCGACATTTTTGCCTTACCACAAAACGATTGATAGGCTTATCAACACAAGATTGTTTCCTTGTTTGGGGTATCATTCGGGTAAGAAAATTGTCTGTATGGAATGTGGAAGCAGCTTTGACGGCAACCCAACCAAAGGCAAGGCGGTTTGCCCTATATGCGGCAAGACCCTCAATGTGGAGGAAAGCAAGAAACGCACCTTTAAGGAAATCCGTTGTTTCCTCTATTCCATGCGGTTTCAAGGTTGGCAGGTCAACCGCTATTTCTATGTGCAAAAGGTCTGTAAGCAAGGCAAAGCAGTTTCTATGCAAGTCCACGAGGTTATGCAAAGATGGGTCAATCCCTTGGGAAAATTGGTAGTGAGGGCAAAGAGTTTCCGCCCTATGTCTTATTATCGGGACGCGTGGAACTACGATAGCGAATTGAAAACAAGACCTTACACGAAGCATATTTCAACCTACTACTACGTTGACAAGTACGATATTGGCTATTATCTTTCACACACCGCAAGCGTATTGCCCGAACTGCAACGCAATGGCTATGACGGCAACGACCACGGTGTTGTTGATGTGGTGGAACTGCAACAACTTATCCTTACTGACAATCATGTTGAAACCCTTTGGAAATCTGGTTTCTTTGAGTTTGCCAAACTGCATGACAAACTTTCAGAGTATTGGACTGAGGTCAAAATCTGTATGAGAAACCACTATCATATTGAAGATGTCGGCCTTTGGAAAGACATGGTTTCCAATCTCCGTGAGTTGGCAAAAGATACCCATAATGCCGCCTATGTCTGTCCCGAAAACCTTCCCATGGCACACGACAGATGGCGTCATAAAGTTGAGGATTTCCGCAAGAAACAGCGTTTCCTCAAACAGAAAAAGGAAATCCAATCGGAAGAGCCAAATTATTACGAAAGAATGAAGGCTTTCCTTGGTATCGTGATTGAAAATGATGTCTATATCGTTACTCCTTTGCAGTCAGTGGCCGACTTTTACAGAGAGGGTGAGGCGATGCACCATTGCGTTTTCACCAATGAATACTACAAGGAGGCAAAGAGCCTTATCTTTTCAGTACGCGACAAGAAAGGGAATCGTGTCTCTACCATCGAGTTTGATTTGGATGATATGAAAATCGTCCAAAACAGAGGCATTCAGAACTCAGTTCCCAAGGATAAGAAGAACATTGATAAACTGGTAAAGTCTAATATTAGACTAATAGCCAAGGCGAAAGCTTCATCAATCCTGATGGCTCAGGTAGCTTGACGTTGTGGACTGAAGGGAGGTGGCCAATGGGGTCATCTCCCCTTTTTCAATCTGGTGGCCGTCCAGCGGATCCACCGCTGTCCGGCAACGCAAGCACTTCACCAAGTCGGGGTGAAGTGACAACCAAAAGAATCGGCAGGACATCAGGAGGGGCACGGGGTTAGTTTCGGCCATGGCTCCACGGTCACTATGGCGGAAACCAACCCTGTGCCCATGACACAAGCTGAAGGGCATGTTGCCGCTCACTTGCGCCCAAGAGGGCGGCGACACGCCCCAAACGCAGAAGCATTCTGTCCCAACCTTACCGTCATCCCCCGTCCTATGCAGTAATACCGAGACGAGCAATCCCCTTTTCCCTCGCGTCATCGTTTCGGCAATGCTGCATTGACGGACGGGAAAGATGCCAGAGGCGGACGGAATGCTTCGACATCAGGAAAGCAAACGAAAAAGTCATACGGCCGTTTGCACGATATAAATACAATACATAAGACCTTAGAAAGAGGTTGTTTCAATAACAATAGGGGGAACGTTTTTCCTTGCTCAAACAACTAAAAAAGTTCAAAAAAAGTGTAATTTCTCCGCTTTTTTGTATTGCTATTTAGGAATTATTTTGTATCTTTGTAGTGCAAACAACAAACAAAGTTACTAACCTATTAAAATCTTATTACTATGAGTACAATAAGAAATTCGGTCATGATGGTTGGCCGTCCTGGTGCAGACCCAGAAGTAAAGAACCTGAACAACAACAAGAAAGTGGCTCGTTTCAATCTTGCCGTTCCTGAAAACTACAAGAACGCCGAGGGCGAATGGGTGAACACAACGCAATGGATCAGCATTGTTGCATGGGGCAATGTGGCTGAACGTGTGGAAAACAAAGTCAAGAAAGGATTGCAAATTGCTATTGATGGAAGTTTGCATATCAACGAATGGACAGATGACAAAGGCCAACGCCATTCCAACACTGAAATCTGGATTGACGATTTCTTTGTTATTGACACTGTAGCAAAGTAACGGTTTCGTTCAATGGGTGCTGGCCATCCACGGCTGGCACCCCAATTTTTTCCTTCCATGAAAGCTATTTTGAAAGTGAACTATGGCAGCTTGAATTTGCTGCCAGGAACACCAGCGCAAAATATGCTTATTTCGATTATCGTATTGCCATTTCAAAAGCTTTTCATACTTTTGTAAAGTCAAACAAAACCAGAAGGAGAAAGGGTAAAAACATGAAATTGAAAACATTCTTGTTTAACTACGGTAACAAGAGGATATACATCATAGCGGCGGCTGATGAAGACAAGGCCAATGATATATTTGTCAAAGCTGAAACATGGCAAGCCCCTGGTGGAAAAACAGTCGAGCCATGGCTGTCTGAAACCTTTTGTAAGGAAATAGAAGGTGTATTTAGTGAAGAAGAAGGTATTAAGGACAAACTCGAATTGAAATGAAACAAGTCAAACTGGGTACTATTGGTAACGGCGGAGTGTTCCATTTCATTGATGACCCTGAATCGAGGACTTTTCGTGTCATCGCCAATCGAAAGGATAATATTGTGTTTTACAATGCCATTTCTCGTCCAGATGATGATTTTGAACTGACTTTGGCCAACAGCCATCCCGATTGGCTTACGCATGATGTAGATGTTTTTATTGAGGATTGAAACCTCATGAAACAGAGTTTTGCCCAAAACCCGATGTCCCCTACCCTATTATTCATTTCTGATGAGATCCTACTGATACCCCCATCGATGGGCTCCAGACAGATGTAGCAACCCGTCAGCGCACCACCCTCCGACAAGCTCCGATGGTGAGCTGCCATCTTCCTCCAACAGTCTTCCGCCGAAACCTTGTCCGACTGCATGGCAAAACAGGAGCCTTGCAGTCGGACATCCCCTTCATGGACATGGTGGATTGCTTGCAGCAAATCTCCAGATTTTCGGTCCATTTCGCAGGCTGTATGGACAGATAATCCGAGGTATTGTCCGCAGTAACCACCAAGACCCTTTCGGGGCACGGAGCGGATTTCTTTGTTCGGGCCATCATGCCGGTGGCCATCAACATTCTCACCTGATAAACGAGGCATCAGGTGACCGCCTTAAACATACCATAGGACACAAGAAAGATTCTCCATCAACCATAGGGGAAGGTATCAAAATACCTCAAAAAATATGTAATTTTTCTATTTTTGTATTGCTATTTCAAAACTTTTTCGTATATTTGTAGTGCAAACAAAGTACTAACTATTTAATACCTAAATGCTATGAAATGTATAGTTGATTTTTGGAAAATCGAAAACGCCCTCAAAGAAACGGCTTATGATTATTTGAAAACCGTCATTGAAGCCCATGGCGGAAAATTCTCGTGGGTCAATGAAAACGGAGATTTCCGCACGGACATTTCCGCTCCCATTGTTGCGGCTTTCCTTGATTGTGGACCGACCGACATGAAAATCCGTTCTCTTTCCGTCGAGAAAGGGGTAATCACCTGCGAGGCCGAAGACAACGAGTTTGGCCAAGTGTCGGAACTGGAGATTTCCGAAATTGTTTCTGCTGGACAAATCCAATCCCTTATCGAAGCTATTCCTGAACTTAAAAACTGAAATGCCATGGACAACACACTACTTATGCCTAAAACCCTCAAAAATTGGAGAATCGAGGAAGTTACTGGCTACAAGCCGAAAACTACATTCTACACGGATTTTTCATTGGCGGAACTTTTTGGCGAAAAAGGCATCCGTGAGACCTTTAATATTGCGTTCAAAGAATGGAAAAACAACGTGGTATATATCACTGAGTTTACCATGGCTTTGAACTGGAAATGTTGGGAACACCAACATAATGCACCATTGTTGGAACTTTATCTCGAACTATACGAGAAAATGGATGCCTGGTGTGTCAATAATCTGACAGGTGATGACCTGACCTATTATTACCAGACAACAGACTGATGAAACAGTACCAAAGGGAGGTGACCAACCGGTCGCCTCTCTTTTTCAATTCGGTGGCCGGACAGCGGAACCACCGCTGTCCGGCAACGCAAGCACTTCACCAAGTCGGGGTGAAGTGACAACCAAAAGAATCGGCAGGACATCAGGAGGGGCACGGGGTTAGTTTCGGCCATGGCTCCACGGTCACTATGGCGGAAACCAACCCTGTGCCCATGACACAAGCTGAAGGGCATGTTGCCGCTCACTTGCGCCCAAGAGGGCGGCGACACGCCCCAAACGCAGAAGCATTCTGTCCCAACCTTACCGTCATCCCCCGTCCTATGCAGTAATACCGAGACGAGCAATCCCCTTTTCCCTCGCGTCATCGTTTCGGCAATGCTGCATTGACGGACGGGAAAGATGCCGGAGGCGGACGGAATGCTTCAACTTCAGGAAAGCAAACGGAAAAGTCACAGCCGTTTGCACGGAATAAGGAAACAGCAGACCATAGAAAGAATTACTTTGATCAACAGCAGGGGAAACGATTTTCCTGTCCCCCATGATGCAACAAAAAAAGTTCAAAAACAGTGTAAATTTTTCGATTTTTGTATTGCTATTTCGGAATTATTTTGTATCTTTGTAATGCAAACAAACAAAGTTACTAACCATTTAATTCTTAATGCTATGGAAAAAGATAATAGGAAAAGAGTGGATGTTTACAATGTGACCAGCAACGGTTATTCCTTCCACTTGAAAAGAAACGGTGATTGTTCCGTCTTTTGCCGAAAAGACGAATCATACCGCAGGAACACCCCTTTGCAGAAGGCAATTAGTGAGATTATAAGATGGGCAAGAACGTCTGGAATATATTTCTTCCAGTGGCACCTTGAACATCCTTTTTGATGGAGGGCTAAAGTCACGAAATCAAGCCGTCAAGTTTAATGCAACCACTAAAATTTTAGAGTTATGAGTACCAACTATCAGAATATTTTCAATCGGGATTTTTACCCGACACCCGAAAAGGTTATCATTGACATGCTTAAAGTGTCCGATGTCAAAGACAAAATCATCCTTGAACCGTCAGCCGGTACGGGCAACATTGTGGAATATTGCCTAAAAATGGGCGCAAAGGAAGTCCTGACTTGTGAAATCAACGATGATCTCCGTACCGTTTTGGCCGAGAAAAGCCAAGTTGTCGGAGCTGATTTCCTCAAACTGAAAGCTGAGGAGATTTCCCACATCGATATGATTGTGATGAATCCGCCTTTCTCCACTATCCGAAAGCATATCCTTCATGCTTGGGAGATTGCCCCAGGCGGCTGCGAAATCGTGTCATTGGCCAACAGTAACATTTTGGAGTATGGCTATTATGATGACAAGGACAAACAGAGGATTAACGAGCTGGTGGAGAACTATGGAGGTAGCGAGTATTTGGGCAAGGTGTTTGCGGATTCAGATGAACGGCAGACGAATGTCTGTGTCAGCGTTCTAAGACTTTACAAGCCAAAGACCGATGAGATAGAGTTTGAGGACTATTTCACCGAGGAAGCCGATGATCCGGAATATGCGGCATATGGTCTTATGCCTTATAACTTCGTGCGCGACTGCGTCAATCGCTATGTTGAAGCTGTCAGGCAGTTTGATTCGGTGATGGAGGCCTCAAAAACCATCAACGGTTTACTGGACGGCATTGGCGCGAAGAGTGTCCAATTTGGAGCCAAAGGCCACAATGCCGAAAGTATTACCCGTGAAAGGTTCAAGAAACAAGTCCAAAAGGATGCTTGGCGATGGATTTTCAGAAAGTTTAATATCGAGAAGTTCATCACGTCAAAGGTAATGGCCAACATCAATAGTTTTGTCGAACTTCAACAGAACATCCCATTTACCATGAAAAACATCTATAAGATGGTGGAGATTATCATCATGAATAGGGATAATTTCTTCCAGCAGGCACTTTGTGATGCTTTTGATAAAATATGTAGTTTTTCATCCGAAAACTCCACAGCGGGCGAGAAATGGAAAACTAACAGCAATTACATGGTTAACAAAAAGTTCATAATCCCTTATATGTGCAGAATAGGTTGGCGTGGAGGCGTTAGAATTGATAACAATGAAGGGCTTTATGATATTACCAAGGCTCTTTGTAATCTCATGGGTTATAATTACGATGAGTTTATGAAAAACAATTATTTTTACAACATAGAAAACCAGTTATGGTTTGGCCAATGGTATAACTGGGGCTTTTTCAGGATTAAATGCTTCAAGAAAGGCACTATGCATCTTGAATTTCTCGATGAGGAAGTTTGGTACAAGTTCAACCAAACCGTGGCCAAGGTGCGCGGATGGAGTTTGCCCACCATGAGCAATACCACCAAGAAGGAAAAAAGGTATCGCAAATCTGCCAAGAACCAAAGCCAACAGTCATTGGCATTGGCCAGCTAAGAAATAGGGTATTTCATAGTTTAGTATTTGTTTGTGAGGATGGCGGCCATGCGGTCGCCTTCCTTGGTTGTTCGCCCAGGCTGATTTGTCTATCGGTCGGTCAGTGAATGACACCGGCCGACAACATCTTATAGGAAACAAAACAATGGTTTCCGACTTATCCAAGGAGACATCATAACATCAGGAAGTCCCCTACCCTACTGTTTACTCAAATTTCTTTGCAAAGTTAAGGGTCTAATCCTGATACGAAGCAAGACCAGGCCCTATGGGTGCTTCCAAAAAAATCTTCCTCCATTGAGCGTATTTTTTTGGAAGGTTCTTGCACTTAATCAGACTTAACCCTTTGAAGGGGCAAAAAATTTGTCTAATCCTCAAATCTTTAGCCCTATGAAGTACAATTACATTACCACTGGTGAATACTATAGCCATGGAAGAAATAGTATCGCTCACGGAATGAAAAACGGTAATCCCAAAAGCATTTCAAGAGCAGCTGCCGAAATGTCAAAGTTCGTTTCTCCTAATGTCATCCTAATACCGATGCCAGGCCATTCCGGTGTGGCCACATATACCAAGGACCTTGCAGAACAAATCGCAGGCCTGACAGGTGCCAAGGTCTGTGATATTATGCGAGGCGCTGTCCGTGAGACATTCTATGACATCAAGAAAAACGGTGGTAATGTACAAAAAGACTATCTCGGTCTCTATCTCACCGAAGAACTTCCTGAAGGTCGGATTATGATTGTCGACAACTGCATTTCAACGGGGACGACAGCAGCTGCAGCCCTGGATCTTACAAAACGTGGTATCGTCCTCGCGTATGCCATTGTCGGTAAGGCCAAACACATCGACGGCCTTACACCGATTGAGACCTGAACATTCTCAGAATAACCAATATTAACAAAGGGAAAAGGATGGTCACAGGCGTGAGGTGAACCCAAGAAATATGAATTATTTACTTTTTTGTATTGTTATTTTTAATATTCTTTGTATATTTGCAGCCTAAAGTATAATTGCATGGAAACAAGAGGAAGGAAGAAAGAAGACAAAGTTAGAATTTCAATAGCGTTGGGTACTGATTTGATCGATGAAATAAAGGGATACGCCAAGCAATCAGACAAGAACGTATCTGTATTTCTCGAAGAAGTTCTGGCGCAAAAAGGCAAGAATAATTACAAGTTGGCTGGTTGGATGCGACATGAGCGCAAGCATATATGTTTCAGGTTCCCTCAAGAAACGATTGATTACATTAAATCCACTACCAGAAAGGATAATGTGACATACGAAAGCCTTATCGATGCCAAGCTCAGACAATATGCATCCTCACCACAGCCCATGTTGGAAAAGACAGCACCCATTGCGGTGAAGTTTATCACAACAGGAGAAGAAAGGGACAAGTTTTTCGAGGCTTTCAAGGACTTGTGCTTGGCTTTCGGAACGGAAACCAATAATAAGGAGAGAACCAAAGACTTTCGCACGATAGTGGGGCAAAAACTGGCGATTAGATGTATTAAGAATTTGACCGATTCACAGTTGCTACGACTTGATAAAGTACTGCAAGAATTTTGCGAAGAGGAATGGAAATCAAATTAATTTGTATATATTTGCATATAATTCAATGATTTATGTTGCAGTATGAGATAAATAATAGAATGAAACGCAATGGCCGGATGGAAATGGTGAGGATGATGAAATATGTTGTGTCACCAGAAGAACTGGAAGGAATAAAACGGTATCTTTCCAAGTTGGACGATGATGCTGTACATAATGTACGAATGGCCATCATCCGGACGAATAGGCCTTATGAGCGCAAGTACCAGAATGATCCTGACGCTCCAATGGGCTCACTCGCTTTTATCTTGTTTAAATCAGATGCAGCCTGGTTACAAGAGAATTGCCTTAATAAACTATTTACCTACTAAATAACTACTATGATGAACGCTGTAACAAATATTTTGAGAGGCTTGTTAAAGATGGTGTTGGGAATTGTAAAGGTAATCTGGAAGATTATCCATGTAATGTTGGTATTTATGTTTTCTGTCGTTTGTGGTACAACTAAGTCTAACAAATGGCAGTATGACGCTGAATATTATGGCTATGAATAAACCTGTAAGCAAAAGCGTTGTTGTGCGCAAAAAACAACAGACAGATCTGGTATTGGATGATGATTCGGTCAAGACCTGGATCAAGCAATCCAATAATGTCACTAACATGATGGCTGATTATAATGTCATCCAAATGCGTATTCTCGTTATTGTGATGGAGGCAATGCAAGAGGCCATTAATGGCAACATCAACCATCATAACAGCGCACAACTTGAACTTTTCCAAAATGACATTGACAGGTTTGGTAAGATTACCATAGCCGTGCCAATGAAGAATTTTGGTGTCAAGTCCAATCACTACGCAGAACTCCGTTCAGCATTGGAAACGTTCTCTAAGATTTCGGTGCAGTTCAAGGTGGATAGCCCCTATGCTGGCAAAAACGCAACAAAATACACTCATTTAATGGATGTTACCATCCCTGAGAAGTATCAGAAAAGTGTTGTGTTCAACATTGATAAGGATATTGCAGAGAAGTTCCTGAATGTTCAAGGCGGCTTTACCAAGTTTCTTAAAGAGGTTGTGTTTGCGCTTGATAGTCCTTATAACATCAAATTCTATTACATGTGCTGCTCTTGGTTGGCCAAAGGTGGCTGGTCCATGAAAATGGAGGATTTGAGAGAATGGCTTTGTATCGGAAGCAAATACAAGGAGTTTAAGGACTTCAACCGCAGGATCTTGAAACCGACACAAGAGAATCTGGAAAAAAATGCAAATTGTTGGTTTGAATACAAGCCTGTCTTTGTCGACGGTGAGAAACAACCTCGTAGGATTGACTTTAAGATCTTTAGGAATGCCATGACAGTAGAGGAAGAGAAGTATTTTAATTCCCATGTGCAGAATATGAAAACCCTCATGTTTACGCATTTTCAAATTGGAGATGCCGATTTCAACAAGATACTGCCCTTGCTAACGCTTTACAACGTTGAAAAAGCAACAGAAAAGCTGATGGATTTGTTTATCTATCTCCAAGAACATGCTGATGAGATAATCAACAAGAAAGAATATCTAATGAAATCTTTGATAACCTATTTGGATCCACGACTTTAGTCAATGAAAATCAGACAATTTCAAAACGGGTGTGATTATAATTCTCAATCTCACCCGTTTTTTGTTTGCCGCAAAATGTTCCCAATCTGTCTCCGAAATGCTCCCAATCTGTCCCTATCCGTTGAACCGATAAAGTTTCGGTTTCTTTCTCAAAAAAATGCTCCTTATCTGTCACCTTGTTATCATAAAAGCCTTAGTTTTATGTTGTTATACCAAGAAAATAGCAGGGGTTTTGAGGTCAAAAAATCCTCCCTATTTGTCCCCAACGCACATAAAAACTCCCAATCTGTCCCCGAAATACTCCCCCAATGTCTCCTGAACATTCCCAACTTGTCCCCAAAATGCTCCCAATCTGTCCCCAAAATGCTCCCAATCTGTCCCCAACGCCCCACAAACTCCCTATCTGTCTCCAAGAGGCGAAAAATGCTCCCAATCTGTCCCTTAAATGTCACCAAAGTGTCCCCAAAATGCTCCGAATCTGTCTCTAAAATGCTCCTAATCTGTCCCCGATACAATCATGTAAATTATTGTAAATCAATTAGAAAAATAGTCAATTTTAGCCTTTACTAATATCTACTACTATTAATTAATTGACTTTCAACTTCTCAATCGGTCTTTTATTTCAATTTCCCACCAACAAAAAGGTCTTTTATCCCATCTCCCACCCCCAACATTAGGGAAAAGACATATAAGGGGCAAAAAATGCCCTTAAATTGAAGCGGGGACAAATACGGAGAATAAAAAGCTCCTTATTTGTCGCTTCAAAATCCACAAATGCTCCCTAAATGTTCCTTTTTTCTTTAAATTTTTCCGCCACTTAACATAATAAATGTTATTCGGAACAAAAACATGATGGGGACAAATAGGGAACATTTCAAGCAGTACAAGGCTTCAAGGCTTGTGAGTGAACCTGCAATGAGGATAATTTGAACATCCATAAAACTGACCATATTTTCCTTCCCGCAAAACAAGGTCTCCATCACATTGTGGACAATGGCCATTTGCAATCGCAATTTCTCTATCACGAACATAACTACTAACATTACTTACTTGAGCCTTTCGAGTATCATCATCCTGAATGTTGGCAGCTTCGATGGCTGCACAATATTTTGATACCTCTCCCCTATCTATATACACCACCTCATGCTGTTTGATGACTTGGGTAAGCTGGCTAATGTAAACGATGGCCGAATTATCCACACTCACGTTCAATCTCGCTTCATGTCCGAAGGCCACAATCGAGACAATAGGCATTTTCATCAAACCCTTGAACACAGATTTCAACGCTATAATATGTGCCATATTCTGCTTTACTGGGTTTCTCATTTCGTATTTGTGGCCATAGATGTTTTGCGTCCAACTTTCCGAGTTCTCATGTCCACTGATGATACCTTGCATGTTTTTTACCTCAATCACAAATGCGCCATACGGTGAAACTACAAGATGGTCAATTTGTGTAGTTCCGTAGTTTGTCGGTAGCATGATGTTTGAATACACCACATATTCTGATGGCAACCGGTGAAGATACCAGGCAGCAGCATTTTCGCCTCTTTTACCTTTCCTATTGGCTAATGATGGACGAAAGATAAGGAAGGCAATAAATGCAATCAGTATAATGATAAACAAAAACGACTCCATTACTCTACTTTTTCGGTAACAAAGATAGGGACAACGCCTACAACTTCCAAATCTTTTTCCCTGATGTCGTCCCTGTATTTCGATATATATTTATATGTTTATTAATTTATATATTTTATAATTTATATATTTGTATTTTCTTTTCTTATCATTTTATATATTTATACTAAAATATAAATGTATTATTATATAATTATATATATAAATAATTATATATTTATCGATTTATTAAAATATACATTTCTTTGTATTTGTAAATGTATAAATATATATTTATATATTGTTAGAATATACATTTATATATTATTATATTTCTATATTTTTGATTTTAATAGGTAGTTTCGGGATGGATGAGATTTTTTTCAAACACTGATTGATGGTTGTGCAAAAAGTTGTATTTTTGCTGTGGGGGTTTTAATTGCAAGATGTGTTTTTGTATATACAAACAAAAACCAACTTGCTCAAATCCTCGGAGGCTTTGAGAAGAAAAATCTTCGCAACTCAGATTTTTAAACATCATATAAATGGGTAAAGAAAACAAAACGCAATACAATTTCAGGATGACGACTGAGGAGAAGAAGCTTCTTCATCAGTTGGCATCTGAATCTGGCAGAACAGTATCAGGTTACATCAGAGCAAAACTATTTGGTGGGGAGAAGGCTACCCTCAATGCTGTCGAATTTTTGAAAGAGTACAAGGCACAAATTCATGAAATGCAGAAGATTGGTAATAATATCAATCAGTTGACTCACTATGCAAATATCTGCATCAATAGTGGTAAACTATCTGAAGCAGTTGTCCAAGAGATGAATGAAAAGCTGGGAGAACTTATTCATTGCGAGAGATCCATTGAATCGTTGGAAAAGAAAATCATCAGATAGTCCTTAGCGTTTTCTTTTATTATATTTTTATAAATATATAAATATACAAATATATAAAATTAGATATTATTATCTATATACATATTATATTATAAGTTATAAAAATACAAATATAGTTTTACTTATAACTACATTTATCTATTTAGACAAATATTCAAAATAAGAAATTATTTTATTCATAATTATTCGCTATATGAATATTTGTTTATCTTTGCACCGTGATTTGAATATCAAGTATGATTGCAAAGATATTGTCATCGTCCACTACTTTCAATGCCGTTGAATACAACGAGAAGAAAGATGAAAGAGGTCAAAGTGAATTGCTCGTAGCTAAGAACTTTGGTGGATTGGAGGATAATCCGTCCAAGGCTGTCTTCAAAAAGTATTTCAGAGCATATGCGATGACAAATACCAACGTCAAAAATCCACAATTCCACGCTACCATTTCAACGAAAAAAAGAGAACATGACTTCGACCAATTAGCTAAAATAGGAGAGCAATGGATTGAAAAGATGGGGTATGGCAAGCAGCCCTATATAATTTATGGTCATTCTGACACCGCCAACAATCATGTGCATATTGTTTCAATCCGGATTGATGAGAATGGCAAGAAGATTTCTGATAGTTTTGAACGTCTCAGATCTCAAAAGGCATTGAATGAAATCCTCGGTCTGGATTTCTCACAGCAAGCAGATAAAGACCTGAAAAAATTGTCTGCTTACAATTTCTCTACCATGGCTCAGTTCAAATTGTTGTTTGAACGTGCTGGTTGGACGGTCATTGAAAAGGATGGTACGATTAACATCATTAAAGGTGGAGAGACTCAAAAAACCATTTCAACTGATAAAGTCAACGAAATAATTTTCCGCAATAGGGCTAATGAAAAGGATAAAGTTGCAAAAAAGCAGCTTATAGCTTTGTTGCATAAATATAAAGGTGGGGGAGGGTACAACCAAGTTACAGAGATAATGAAAAGCAAGTTTGGGATTGATATGGTGTTCCATACAAAAGAAGGCCATGATACACCATACGGTTATACTGTAATTGACCACAAAAACAAGACAGTTTACAAAGGTAGTGAGTTGATGAATTTGAAAGATCTGTTAGAACCCAATGAAAAGCAGAACCAAATAAGAACAGCAAAAGAAGTCATTCGTGATTTTATAGGTCAGGATGATATTCAAAACAATCCAAACTATACACTAAATGAATTGAAGCAAGTCCTGAATAAATATGGATTTGTAATTGACTCGGATGGAAATGTGTTTGCTGGAAAGGAACAGTTATTTAAGATGGGATATGACTTCAACAGACTGAAATACAATACCATGTTGAGAGATGCCAGAAAATTTCATGTGACCAATGCACAGGAAGCAAAGTTTATCAGTCGATTGTTCCAAGTCAAGGTTGAGCACTTGACTATTGATCCAAATAGAAGCAGTGATGTTGAAGACTACTATCTGAATCTTGCCAAAGCTTATGCAAGCAATGGCACATTTGATGATAATGTCTCTGACCAAATCAAAGTGTACAAAAACAATAACCTTTATTTTGTGGTTGATTACGATTCGATGGAAGTTTATGGAGTCAATGATTATAAGTTAAACCAGAGACTTACTAACACAAGTGCTTATACTACATCAGTAGCAGCTGGAGGACAAAATGTAGCTTTTGAAATAGCTAAGGTTGTTATGGATTCCGTGTTTGGAATGTTGTCTGTTGATGGTGGCGGTGGCGGTAGTGATGACAAACGAAGAAGAAGGAAGAAAAAGATATAAAACATAGATAAGGACAATTCTAAAATATATTGAAAATGATAATTGTATTTGGAAACCAAAAAGGAGGTTGTGGAAAAACCACGAATTGCATCCAGTTTGCAAATTACCTCGCCTACAAAGGCAAAAACTGTGTCGTTCTCGATGTCGACTTTCAGAAGTCTATTGTTGACAGAAGGAATCAGGATCTTGAAAATTTCGACAACAAACCACTGTATGAAGTGATAGATGCCGAAATGAATGATGTCGCAAAGACCATAGCAGATTTCAAAGAAATCAACGATGGCCATTTGCTGATAGATTTACCTGGTAGGGTAGATGATGAGGCTTTAATCACCATCCTGCAAAATGCTGATGTGGTAATTGTGCCATTCAGATATGACAGATTGACCATGGACTCCACAGCTCTTTTCATCAAGATAATGGAGTATTACAAAATCAAAGCCAAGATTTTCTTCTTACCAAATAACATTGAAAGTTCGGTCAAATATGAGACCAAAGAACAGGTGAAAGAAATCTTGAAAGAATACGGAATGATTACCGATGAGATACCTTCAAGGGTCATCATGCAGAGGCTTTATACCATTGATATTGAGAAAAAGGCTATAGAAGTGGTGTCTAAGGCTTATGATTGTATCATAGAAAACGCTGGTATTCAGTGATGTGAAAAATTTGTTCGTTTTTTGATATTATTTGTTCAATCTAAAAATGTATTTTTGCGATGTCAAATTTGAAGCCAAAAAAGAATACAGATGGCACACCCACCTCGATTTCGCAGATCAGTAAAATGTTGAGGACGAAAGTGGAAGAGCCTAAAGAAGAAGTACAGGTTCAAGAAGTGCCAAAAGAAGAAAGTAAACCAATTAAAAAAGAAAAGCAGCCCCAACAAAACCTTGTTAGTGGAACAGAATTAGAGAATATGATCCTTGATGCCAAACAACATAGAGGACTTGAAATCGAAAGACGGCCAATAATGGTTGATACGGAACTATATGATATTTTCGCTATGCTGAAAGCGAAAAAAAGAGTTCCTGCGGCAGGTTTGGTCTCTTTGATTTGTCGTCAATGGGTGATACAAAACAAGGTGGAATTGGAGCAAATGCTGGATCAAAAAATCAATGTACAATAAATCGGTCGTTTTACGAAACAGACTTATTTATAAGAGATAAGGGTTCTTTTGTCGAAACAAAATTGAGGCAAAAGAAGGTGGGCGGCCATCAGTGTCGCCCATTGTTTTTTGGAAAACTTTCGGGGACAAATAGGGAGCTTTTCTTGTGTTCCGAACAACCTTTTATGTGTGATTTTTTTAAGGAATCTATCCAGAAAAAAGTCTTGAGCTTTTGAATAGGGTAGGGGTGGGGCTTTTATTTCGGATGGTTGCATAAGATTAATCCTCCATTTTAAAGTTATTGGCTAATTCTTCAAATCCGGCTTCACGAAGGTAGTGTTGTAGTTTGTTCACATACAACAAACCCCATCGTTCAAAGTGCAAGATATTCTTCCTTTGACCTGGATCCCATTCGAGATGCTTCTCGATACAGATATCGTAGGATGTCGTATCGTCATCTTGCATCCTGATACTGACCGTGGTGACTTCTTCCGCTTCGCCTTCGGTTTTTGTCCTTTTTTCAAGGCTGAAATCTTTCAGAAGGTTGGTAACTTGTCTGAATTTGAAACCATTCCGAATCAGGTCATCATCAATGACAACTATAGGAAAAAGGTCATCAATTTTGCGCAAAAAGACTTCGTCTCCTCTTTGGCACGAAATAATCTCACCCAGTTCTTTGATTTGTGCTTGGATGGGTTCACCTATACCATCCGTAGTAAAGCCGTCAAAAACGACCCAATCAAATGCAGTTAATTGTGTTTGTTTCATATTGTTTGTTATTGTTTTAGTGATAATTGTTATCAGTTTTGTTTCTTTTGAGCCATGCCCAGGCTTTGTGTGTGATTATCTTATCATGGTTCATTCATTTTGGAAATCATTGTTCTTTTTAAGCATTTCAATGACATCAACCAATTTTGCAATAATGTCACCCCCCTCACCATCGTAAATGAAATGGTTATATCCCGGCTTCTTTTGTATGGCCTCGTACCAAACTCCATCACGATTAACCACCAAGCGAAAGTCGCTGATAAAACCTTGGACAACTGGCGGCATGAGTTCAATAAGTCGCAATGCTGACCAACAGGGGTAGAGTTTATCCATTGTGGATTTTTTACCTTTCAGCAGGGCATTAAAATCATGGTATTCGATAGTATGTGCGATGGTTGGATTTTTAACAGTACGGTAACCATCAGCGGTACAGATGTCAAGGCCAAGTTCAATCAGTTTAGCTGATTGCTCTAATGTTGTGAAACAGTCTTTCATTTTATTTCCCTTTCTTTAGTGTGTCGGAGAGGTCAATAATACAACCATTTTCATCTTTGATGGTGATTTTGCCCTCTTTAAGTTGTTCCACGAAAGCGTCTTTGGCATAAACATTTTCATAGGTACTGATATACCTGGTTGTATCGTGAAAAGATTTGATATTGAAGTCGCAATAGTCGCCATTGTCGAAATGCAATGTCACCTCATCACGCTTTATTTTACTGGCATCGACCTTGATAGATACTATAGTGTCCTTTTTCACATGCCAATTGGCATTAACGAGAATTTGAACAGTGTCCATCTTCTATTAGTATTAGGTAGTAACTTTGTTTGTTTGCACTACAAAAATACGAAAAAGATTTGAATTGGCAATACAAAAAAGCAAAAAAATCATCATTTTTTCAACTTTTTTTGTTGTCTAAATGATGATAGAAAATCGTTTTCCCTTATGTTAGATAAAGACTTCCTTTTATGTGTTATACAGCAATTATTTACTGTTTGGAAGTGTAATGAGAAAGATGTATAGGGTAGGGGATGCCATAGTTCGATGAAAGGAACTTATGGGAGCATATTAAATGAGTTAGAGTTTCATTTTTTGGCTCTGTTCTTGTTTTTCTAATTGTTTTGACTGTATTAAATCTTCGTTGTAAGAACGGCCAAGTGGATAATGTATTTTCAAATCCTTATCCAAATCATAAAGAATGCTTTTGTCTTTGACATGGGCGTGTTCCTTGAAGTTTTGAAGGTTGATGTCTTTAATGAGTAGAGAGAATTTGTCGTAATAGGTAGTAAACTCAATCGTATGTTTTGATTCATTTGTTTTGAATTTGACAGGGCCTATACTGGCCATAGAAGCTGCTGTGATTGTAGAGAGCTGGCCCAATAAAGTGTTTTGAAATGCCGCATGAAGTTGGGCTTCAGGAAATCTTTCAACCAGGCCGTAGATTTGGTTCCCTCTGGCAAGGTTGCCAACTGAAACCAACGCAGTATTTTTCAAGTCTATGGAATTTCTGTGTATTTCATAGAAGCTCATTGCGTCAACAGCGGAGTTGAACATGAAAACATCTTTCACCGATTTAGAAGATTGGGCTTCTGTGGCCATCCAGACACCACCGTTGATTGAAGCAGTGGTAGTATATGGGGTGACAGGAATGGTTTGGTCTTTGGTGTAACGTTCGTAACCGATTGGGGCGTTGGTATGGTCAGTGAGTTTTTCGCCAAGCGGCTCTCTTTGGCTGCTCATGGTGGATTGGATGTGTCCTTTTAGGTTGTATTCGTTATCTACTTTGACATAAGGGAAAACGACTATGTCTGCGCTATTATCGTTGTGGTTTTTGTTGATAGGATGTGCAGCTTCCATAAAGGTAGCAAATTTGGCTACAGTGTCAGTGTCAAGTTTGAATTTATCCTGAAGTCCATAGAGAAGATTATCTTTGTGATAAACAGAAGAAGTCTCATAACGGAAAGACTCTATAGGTTGGGTCTCTACGTTGTATTGTGGTTGGTCGTTTGATGTCTTCTGTTTTGGTGGTTCCATGTTGAAAAACCCATAGATCATTTCATCGACTTTTTGACGGATTTCGGGGTCTTTTGACAGCGTTTCGTATTTGATGTTATGAGGTTGGGTATCGAGTGCGTCATGAAGTGCGAGGAGGAATTTATCAGCGTCTGTATAGTTGATTTTTTCGTTGGTATCTTTATAAAGGATGGTTCCAATAGTTTCTAATCTTTCTATTTGTCTTATTGTTTCCTTCTCGTTTTCCATGGCTTTCAGTATTTCTTCTGAGTTAAGGGATTTGGTAAGGGCTACAAAGTCATTGAAAGAAAGATGAAAGTCGGTGTCTCGTGCGATGGGATTGTTTTTTTCATCAAGATAGGAGTAATTTACTGTAACGGTGTTGATCAAAGGGCTTTCTGCGTTTCTTATTTCAAGGCTAATGATGGCTGTTTGTTTTTGGCCATTTTCGATAGGATGGAAATCTTGTTGCATAACGGTATCTCCAGATGTTGTTTTACCTTGATAGGTAAAGCCCATTTGTTTGGCGAGATCCATAATGGAGATTTCATGGTGGTTGGAATCGTATAAGTTCAAAGGCGTTCTTCCTTGTTGTGTATAGTATTCAATGGGATTAGGATTACTTAAACCATAAAACTTATAGACAAGATCATCGACTTGTTTGTGAAGTTGAGGGTTTTGGGAGAGGGTTTCATAACCAATGTTTTGAGGATTGTTTTTCAATCCTTGTTCGAAGGCATTGAGGTATTCGCGTTCGTTGGTGTAGGCAATGGACGGTGTGGATCCATCTTTACTATGGATGAGTCCGACATAAACGTATGGTTCGTTTGCTTTTATTGCTTCTTTTTTGTCTTGAATGGCCCACGCATCAGTGTGGATGATTTTTGGGTTCTGCTTATGGGTCAGTTCGTAGTATTTGTAAAGGTCTTGTTGTGCGCCTCTGGGTAAAGTGTTGAATGCATATTCGTTTTTCAGGGGAATTTCATTAAAAACCTTTTCAGCGATTTTTGAAGCCTGTTCTATCTGTTGTTTTTGTGTGTTTGTGAAGCTGTCGGCTTGCATAGTAGAAACAACAAGCATAGAATTGAAGTCCTTTGGTGCCATCTGGAGCCTGGCCAATAAATCGTTATTTACATCACCACATATTATTATCCCATGTTGGACTTGGTGATTAAGAACCAGGTTATCTTTTGGTGTATTCTGGTAGTAATATGTTTCTGCCATTTTCCTATCAAGGAAAAGGCTGTAACTTGTTTCTTGTATTCCAGCTTGAATATCTGTTGTGGTGGATTTCAGAGCATAGATTTTTTCAGGTCGTAGTTCCTCATAATTGAGGTTCTTCGTTTCCGAACGATTCAACTGCATTGCTGTTAAATAGTTCTTGTTTGGAGTTATATCATATCTTGATGACTCTCCATCGAAATGCTTGTCAAGAAGAGTCACCAACTCTGGTTGTTTGAATCCATTAATCTCCATTGCTTGATAGTTTGGAAAATGGAGAGGGAGCTAGATAGTCTTTTTCGAGAAAATGTAGTTGTTATTTATTGAAAATGAATTGGATTGTATGTAAAAACCTAAAGAAAAAGTAAAAGCTCCCTGCTCCGTATGATCATTCTTCGGTGAACATCTTGATTTCCACGCGACGGTTTTTCTTGCGACCTTCAGCTGTATGGTTTGTGGCAACGGGTTCGGATTCTCCCTTGCCAATTTCAGTGATATTGGTGATACCATTGTCGCGTAACCGGTTGCCGACAGCCATTGCACGCATTTTTGACAAGTTGAGATTGTATTCGTCGGTACCATAGTAGTCGGTGTGGCCCACTACCTCTATTCGTGTTGGGATGTCGATTATCACACTTGACAGGTTGTCGATTATTTCAATGGCCTTCGGTGTAAGTTCGAAACTGTCATAAGCAAACAGGATGTCGCCCATCTCGGCCACAAAGTCGCAAATGGAGTCGTTTTCTCGCGGAATGCGCTTGATTTGGATTCCATCAATATCTTCAAGCCTTTTGGCACGGTCAAGGTTTTTGGCGTAATCTCTTTTTGCTTTTTCGTGTTTGGCAAGGTTGCCACCTTCACCTACAATGGAAGTAGGAATATAGTCCGTGCAGATCTGGACCATAAGGGAATCTTTAGTGGTGGGTTGTGCGGTCAGGATGGAAGTCTTTGGGGTTGAACATGAAGTAGCACAAATGCTAAAGATAATGATAGAGGCAAATAAGAAGTTGATTGTTTTCATTTTGATAAAGTATTAGACTCTTCGAATGAGTAAATTAAATTCTGGCGAAGTACCACATTTTGGAATGGTCAGAGTTGTTTGCTTCTTAGCATTGTTTGCTAGGATTGAAAATGCTTTATTCATAATTAATTGAACATCTCCTTTACCTATATGTGTGGTATTACTGACTTTCTGTGTCAATGTTTGTAGATTCATTTTCGGAAAATTTAGGGTTCTTTTGTCTGTGAAAATGAATCAGAGGATTTTGACAACGAAATCGTCTGAAAGTATGAGTTGACCTGAGAAGGTTTTGGATTTATCCTTGTTTTTGAAGCCTTCAAGGATTTTTGTAGCTTTTTCTTCGCATAGCTGTTGAACCTCTTCTGGTGTAATTTTTCGGTAAGCGATTTCACGCCAGATATTGAATGTGCAGCCGGTTGTTTTCCAGTTGGAGCAATTATAGGACTTATTGCCGATTTTGACATCACCGCCGCATTTAGGGCATTTACACACGGTAGAATCGAAATGGATGTTACCTTCGTTATCAAGGACAAGGCGGGTAGAAAATAGATTACCTTGGTTGTTTCTGAAGCCGTCAAGGAAGCTTGTTTTCTTTTCAAGAAGAAGTTGTTCTGCTTCTTTTTCTTTGATGGTACGACCAGCGATGGTTTTACTGATCCAAAGATTACACTTTTTTTCTCCATTCTCGTCCGTTTCGTGAATGTTTTTGCAGCCGTAGCCTGTGTTGAAGATATAGACTGGTTCGCCGCAAATGGGGCAAGGTGTTTCGAGTTGTGGCAAGTTTTCTAAGCCGTTGGCGAACTCCATCTTCACCTCTTTACCCTCAATGGTGAGATAGCCATTGAATTTATTGCCCGCTTGGGAGGTGAATTCGATGATTTCTGTCTTACCGTTTTCGAGAAGTTGTTTAACATGTTCAGGTGTGATTTCAGCACCATTATAGGTCTTGAATATGTGAAAGTCGCATTTGTCGTCCTTAAGGTTTTTAATGTAGTTGCACCTATAAACGACATTGCCTTCCGCAATTTGTCCTTTGCCGCAGATGGGGCAAGGCCCGAGGTAAGTAACCGCAGGGTTCTTCTTTTGTTCTTGTGATTGTTCTTCTGACATGATATTTAGTATTTAATGATGATTGTATTAGAAATGGAAGTTGTTTACTATTTGTTCCGCTAGTTGTTGGTTTCTTCTTTCGTATGCAAAAAGTACGGGGAAAAGGGTTTGAAGAACACCATGGCGTTTGGCATATTTCATTCGATAAAGCATCTGCAAAGAGACACCTTCAAGTTTATTCAGCTTTGTGTCAACATGGTTAATGATTTTGAGTCTTTCGTAGTTGTTTAATAAGTTGCTGGAACCTTCTCCCAATGCTATATCAGATATATAGGAAGTCAATGACCGTAATTCATCTGAAAAACTGTTTGACATCTGCAATGCTACAAATGATAGCTCAGGATCACCGTATGCCAATTCAGCCATCTCAACAATGTTATCACCAATTCTTACTGTCTTTTGTACAATCGTTTCAAGGGTATATACTTGCCTTAATACGGATTGCACTCTTTTCATATAGTTTAAAGTTGTGTCTTCTATGGCTTTGATTTGTTCGTTTACAAGATTGGTCACAATGAGTAGTTGGTTTGTCTGATCCTCATTTTCACGTATGTCTTCATAGGCTTCTTTGTCCAATTCTGACGCTGCTGCAATGGCAGCTACATGGGCGGGGTCAATAACTATCAAATCTCTGTTTTGTGCGTGTAAGCCCAAAAACAGTAGAGAAAACACAATTAAACAAATACTTTTTCTCATACTTTAATTCCTTTGCTTTGTGATTGTTCCTTTTGTTCTGCACGGACATGTTGGAGCTGTTCGTTGAAATCCTTGGCTTCACCGGCTGCTTTGAAAACGGTTCCAAAACGGTGTTTCAAGCCAGATTCATCCTTGAATCTGTTCAAAGTAAGCTCTTCTTGTGGAATTTTGATGCTCTTATTATCCCACTTGAAATTGAAGGTATTGTCATCTTTCGTGACACGGATATCTTTACCTATGGCCACCGCGTATGTAAGGACATCATACAGGTGACCGTTGACATCCTTGTCGTATGCAGTGCTGACACGGGCATTTGGGAACTCGTTGAGGACGTTTTTGATTTGGTTGGGTGATACATATCCACCGACAGAAACAAATGCTGTATCGGCGAGTTTATAGTATCCTTTTTTGAGTTCGTAGAAGCTCATGGCATCGATGGCAGATTCAAAGAAGATGACATTCTTCACCGTTGCCTTTGTATCGGCATTGGTGGCAATCCACGCGGAATTTTCTTTGTCACCACCTGCGGCCATACCTTTGAAACCGTGGTTTCGGATTTCGTAGTTGGTGACTTCTTCGCTACCAGGCTTGCGATAAGGGAAAGCAACATTGGTGAAATTACCCTTGCTGGCAGTGTCTTGCAATAAGGTGATGTATGGGAGAAACTTTTCAACAGTTAAAGGATCCAACGCCCTTTCTCTGGTCAGGTACATGAGATTGCTGGTTGTTGGAGTCACTTCTACATACCGACTTCTATCCAGTTCTTTGTGTTCTTGTGCCTTTTGTACGGTCTCAATCTTTGGTGTATATGGAATATCTGCAAAGTGGCTCAATACCATATTGATTTTTACATAGTCATTGGTAGAATTGCCGGTGAATTGGGCAAACTCATTAAGATGTTCTTTGATGAAGTTGATGACATCACCACCTTTATAATTACGGTCGAAATAGTGTTGGTTAGCATTGTCATTGGGGTTGCGAATGACAATCTGTTCCTTGTCGCCATTTGCATCGGTTCTGGTATAAGTCGGTTGTGTTTTGCCCTTGGACTTGTCAAACTCAAATCCTATGGCTTCTGCAACTTGTGCAATGGAAACTTTGGCTTTGTATTCTTCAAATGTAGTCATGGCTTATATTTTTTGATGTTATACTTTCATTTGGTGTTTGTTGTTTGAAATAGTTTGGTCGTTTTGTTGTGTTGCCGCGTGTTTGGCGACATCAAAGGAGATTTCTTTGCCCTTGGAATCTTTATATTCGATACCATTAGAACGGAGCAAGTTCAACTGGATTTGTATGCCGTTTTTGAGTTGGACAGTTTCGCCCATTAAGATGTGGATTTTGTCTTGTGGTGTGAGTTTTTGCCCCAATATTTCATCAGGCGGGTTGATTTGTGTTTGCTTGACGGAAGATATGCTATTGGTGGCCTTGTCAAATTGCATAAGGACAATTTCATTTCTTTCGTTTTTATGTTGTATGGTTTCGCCTTTTTTCAGTTGTTTGATTTCACTCCGTAACAATCCCATATTATTTTTTACTTCAAGGCGTTTGGGTATGACTTTGGCCAAATAGTAAATTGAAATGGCGGCACCAATCAAGGGATTGTCAAGCACGGCCAATACCAATAAGGCATCTTTCAGTTTGAGAAGTTTTTCGTTTTCGGGAGCTTGCTCGTAATGGATATTTGCCTTTTTGAGTAATTCTATAGTCTCAGGCGTGTTTTGTGCATAATAATTGGCTTCGATGGCGATACGGCCCTCAAATTCAAGTTTCTTTATGCCGCCATTTTCACGAATGCTGTACTTGATATTCTCGTTTTTTAGGAAGTCCTCTCTGTCCTTGGTATAATCAATGGAAAAGGCATGGACTTCTGTCTTTTCGTTACGAAGCAATCGTGAAATATCTTCTTGGGTTAGGTTTCTTGTATCTAATCCCAATGCTTCAAGTTGCTTATATGGTATTTCTTGCTCTTTCATCCTTGGTTGAATTTCATTTTTTGGCCTTCAGAATGGCTTTCATTTTGTCTTTGAACTTGCATATACTCGTTACGGTTTTCGTCCGTTTGGAGGTAGCCGATAATGCCAGGATTGACTCTGTCGAAAGCTATCTTCTCGGCCAAAGTCATATCATTGAGGTTCTGGGCTTTTAGGCCACTTCTTGAATTAAGGTCAATGCTTACGGCAATCTTGTAATTGGTATCTTCTAGCAAGATAGGATTGCCCTTTTTCAAATGTTCCCTTTGGGTGCTGCTCAATTCGATGTCGCCAATATTGTGAGGTATCATAATATCTTTGGCTTTGACTTTCAATAGTTCGTTGTTCTCTTTGTCAAGCTGCACCATGTATTTCTCACCTTCTATCTTTTTGAGGATAACATGGCCTTCTTTCACTTTATTAAGTTCGTAGGCGGAAAGTTTGATGTCATTTTCAATGCTTTCCCTTACCGGATGTATCATCAAAGAAACAGAACCATCGCTATTTCGTTTGAGGCTGAATTTAGCTTTGATGTCAAATTCTCGGTCATGGCCTTCAATATGATTGATGGGTAACAACGAAGTTCTCCGACCAGACAGAAGCTGCTCCAGATTCTTTCTTGAAAGCTCTCTTATCATTTCCCTTGTATAGCCCAACTTGGCAAATTCTTGATAAGGGATTTCATTTTCTTTGAAAAATTGTTCAATCATATTCAGAATATATATAATTTTGCGACAAATATACAAACTATATAAATATGATGAATAAAAAATTGAATTTTTTGTGCGTTATTTTCGTTTTTTGCATAAATTCTTATGGTCAGTTTAATACTATCATGTCTAAAAAAATCGAGGGAACACCTGTCATCGTACAGCCTTTATATGGTCCTTGTTTGTACGAAAGCGTGAACGATATAGTAATAGACAGTGTGGCCATTGCAATGCCAGATGAAGACATTGAACCTATAGGCAAGTCAGCAAAAGTTGTAGCCAACGAGAGGGTAGGGGTGCCTCCAATATCGGGGAAAGCTGTTGCCTATAATGAGGATGAATTGTTCACTTTTAGGCAGCTTGTAGCTTTGCCATTGGACACTTGCGTTGTTACTTCAAGATATGGTGATAGGATTCATCCTATTGAAAGAATACTAAGGGCGCACCAAGGAATAGATTTGAAAGCTGATAATAATTATGTGTATTCGGTGATGCCGGGCAAGATAATACGAGTAAGTTCCAATCGACGTTCAGGTAACTATGTTGTTGTAGAACATGGCAGTTACCAGTCTATCTATTGTCATTTGAGAAAAAGCTATGTTGACAAAGGCGATTATGTGAATGCAGGCCAGATAGTTGGTTTGTCAGGTAATACTGGAATGTCAACAGGTGAACACTTGCATTTTGCACTTAAACAGCAGGGGAAATACATTAATCCTGAACCGTTTTTGACTTTTGTGGCAGCGTTGATTGGGTATGTTGATTTGAAATTATCTGAGTTGCCGGATTAGTCCGAAGAAAGCAGGTTTGATGATTTTTCTATCTTTTCTGATAGTTCTTCATTGATTTGTTGCATCCCTTTATTAAAAGTTTCAGAGATTTCATTAGAAAGTTCCGAAATTGATTTTTGGTAATTGGATATCGCTTCATTAATCATACCTTTTGCCATGGTGTTGACATTGGATTTGAGAATGCCCTTTTCGCCATCAATGCCGTCTATGGAAACAATTTGGAATTTTTCTTGAAAAAGTGAATCAATATATATGTATTGGGAATAGAAACATAGGGTTTTGATAAACAACTCGTATGCCATACCTTGCCCCGATTCCATTCTGGAGATAGCCACTTGGCTACAGCCAATGTTGTCTTTGAGCTCCGTCTGTGTGATGGAAAGGAAAAGCCTTACTTTCTTTAATCTATTGCCTAATTCTTCTTTTGTTATTGTGTACATTACCAGTGCTTTTTTACAATTTGCTTTACTTCTTCATTAATCTTGAAGAAGTTTGCGGTAAGAACTTTTTCGCGTTCCTCCGCCGTGCCAAAATTATAAAATTTAGGTAAGTCCACATACTTTTTTTCTTCCGCCTCGATGGATTTAAGATCGAGGTTGGTTGCGCAATTATACATAGTAGTTGGAAAATCATCACCTTGACCAAAATCAAGTGCAATTTGACCGACCAGGCTACCAGCTGGTAATGTTGCAATTTTGGATGCAGGAATGAGATAATCCATATTCTCATTGATATTCAATGATGTTTTGTTTTCGTTTATGGTAAGGCCTTCTCTCTTTTGCTTCACTTTGCCAAAAATGATTTGCAGCCATTCCAGTGTTTCTTTCGCTCTTGCAGAACCCGAAATAACATTACCAATGACGGAAGTAACAGTTTTGGCAGTAGCTTTACCATATTGTTCTTCGAGCTGTGGGATTTCCTGCAAACCTAAAAGCACAGATACCTTATTGCTTCGTGCGGTAGATAGCAGATTAGCGATTTGATAGAAATATAAA
The DNA here is from genome assembly GCA_946405575.1 of uncultured Bacteroidales bacterium. Taxonomy (GTDB): domain Bacteria; phylum Bacteroidota; class Bacteroidia; order Bacteroidales; family F082; genus Limimorpha. The sequence continues at coordinate 109,508 of CAMJHP010000002.1, forward strand.
GTCGGAGCTTCATCAACGATGATGGAGGTAGGTAAATTGCCTTTGGTATTGACAAGGCGGGTAAGACGGTTGATGATAAGTGCGTTAAGGGCACTATTCATCGCCTGAGTTTTGGGATTGTTGGCTATGATAAGATAGCTAGGGTCATTCGGGTCGCTGACCTTCAGATTGAAGTCATCACCTGAAAAAACCCAATAGGATTCCTTAGTAGCAAGTCTTGAAATCTGCACTTTCAGACTACCTATCTGACCTTCCAGCTGGTCGAAAGCCTGGTTGTCAAAGGCAGTCTTGAAAGGACTTAATAATGACTCAAGTTCTGGATTGGAGAATAGGGTTTGGAAGATGTCTTGGTAGGGTTGGTTGATGAATGACAGTACATGAGGCAAGTCTGAATACTTACCGTTGTCGTATCGGCTGAAAAAGTAGATACAAGCTGCAAGAAAGTTGACAGCGGATGTCTTGAAAAACTCCGCGTTACCTCCCTGTTTGTCGCCTTTTTGAAGGCTTTCATAGAGGGCCTCACTGGTTTCCGTGGCATCAGCCAAAATCTCGATGTATTCCCTCTTCAATGGATTGATACGCTTGCTGTATTCAATATCAGAAAAGTTGATTACATTAAACTTGTACTTGTTATTCAGGATACCCTTCTTTTTGTTAAACTGATACTGATAGTAAGTTATCTTAGCAAGGTCCGGGAACTTGAAGTCATAGACGACCATTGAGAAACCTTTAGCCGCGTGTTGTCGGATGTAGGAGTTGACCACTGAAAAAGACTTACCAGAACCAGGTGTACCCATCAGTAAAGTGCCTCTGAACGGATTGACAATGTTGATCCAGCCTTTGTGTGTCTTTCCGTTGTTATGGAATTTCATTGGGATATTGACGGAATATTTGTTCTCTACTTTCTTGGTCGTTTGCTCGAAAGACTCGTTTTCGGTGTTGAATTTGTCCTTCAGCAAATTTGATTTGATGTATTTGGATATGTTGTCAAGTGCGACATTGGTCATAATGGCACCTCCGAATGAGGCAAGAATATAGACAATGTTTTCCCACATCTCAAACCAGGCACTTACGGAGAGATTGTAGATATAGATAGAACCAAAGAATAGAAGCAACCCGAAGACAAGAGGCACTACCACTTGTTTACCAGCTTTGAAATTGATGTCTTTTTTTGCCCTGGTCCCGACTGAGGTTGAAATCAGCATTGCAAGTATAAGGAATTTGCTGTAAAGCATTTCTCGATAGAACACCAATTTTCTGAATGTGTTCAAGAAAATATCAAGGTTTTGCGAGAAAGGAAACCTCACAAACATCAATACTTCGAGGCATACCAGGAAATACACCACGAATTGCATCATGGTATATAGTTTCTTCAATTCTCTTGATTCTTCCATAGCCAATCAGGTTCATTCTTCGTATTTGAGAATGATTTTTTCTCCGGATTGTTCAGCAACGGTTACATCATTTATTACCACTTTGCCAATGAGGTTGACATTAACCGTATCGATGTTTTCAACGATTAGTGAATAGGTAAAATCTTTACAGGTCATCAGAGTATATTCCCAAGGGGTAACGGTTTCAACGGTATAGGCTTGTGGATCTGTGCTAGTGTATTCACCAAGTTGATTGATACGGCCAATGTAAGTAATATTGACTTTGACAGGTGTACCTTCCGCCGAAGTGACTTCGTATTTGGCAGGTTTTGATTGGGATATTGTATTATGATTTGTTGGATGGCATCCAACAAATGCGATAGCAATTGTGGCCAACACAAAGATGATTTTAATGGTTCTTTTCATGGTTGGGTATATTTTGGACTATTGTGTTTTGTTTATTGTCGATTACGAATCCAAACATACGGAGTGTTACGATGGGCTCATTGGTTGCATTGCTTTTAATGACTACGGCCTTCATCAGATTGCCAAGTTGTTGTGTTTTCACGGAAATTGTGATAGAGTCTGATAGGCCAGGCATCAAAGGATCCTTCGACCAATCAATCTTGACACAACCGCATGAAGATATTGCAGACGATAGTAAAAGAGGTTGGTCGCCTGTGTTTGTGTAATAGAAGGTACATTGTGTGCCCTCTGTGGTGGTGAGGGTATCCAGTTCCGCTTTGGTTTCAACAAAAGAGATTATAGGACCTTCACCAGATACGGTTCTTTCATTGTTGACCGTTTTGGTTTGAGTGTTACTATTGGAGTTGCAGCTAGTCATGAAAACTGCCGCAAATAATAATGTGATAATACCTTTTTTCATGGTATGGATTATTTGTTGTTTTTGATGATGGTTAGTATTTCAGAGTAATCGCCAAGATGGTTAGTTTTAAGGGCAACCTTTTTATCAGGTGAAATCAGATAATAGGTGGGATAACTATACATTTCAAGTTGGCCATTCAGACCCTTGGCTGAATTTAGGTATTTGGAAACATGGTATTTTTCTCCGATTTGGCTAATCATTTCCATGTTGTCTGAATAGGGGTGAATACTTAATATCTGCACACCTTCTTTTTCAAGGATGGTGTTGCCAATGGAGTCTCTTTCATGTGCAAATTGCTTGAACTGAGCGAAACAAGACCTACAACCAAATTGCCAGAAGTCAAGCAGCACCCAGCCTTTCATATCGGCCAACTTTGTTACCTGACCTTGCAGGTTAATGATGGGATAGTTCAATATGGTTGAATTGATCTCCTTATTATTGGATGTTTTCGTACTGAACGGTGGATTATCTGCATTGTGTCTTGAATAATCGCTATACTTTGAATTGTCAAAGTTTAATTGGCTTGACAAAGTATTGAAATCAAAGTTTGTAATATCAGTGATATACTCCTTGTTAATGTATTCTCTGCCGTCACTAAAGGTGCGTTGGTATATCAAGCTGTCTATATTTCCTGATGTTTTGTTGATATAGATGGATTTCTTGTAGTACATGGTCCCCAATTTCGTTTTGCCTCTATTATCGAAGTAGTCGTTTGTTTCCTCTGCCACGAACAAAATACACGGCGTGTATCTTATGGTTAAATCAGTCCTGCTTGTAATCTTGATAGGTTCATAAGGTGTCAGTTTGGAGATAGGATACTGATAATAGTTCAAGGAATAAATCTTATTCTCCGTATCATACCTATAAACTTGGTATTGTTCACTCTTTTTGTCGTAGTTGGCCAATTCATGTGTTCTATTGTTGACACTGACATAATCGTTTTTTGACACTTTAACGATATTCATAAAGGCAGAATCAATCACACAGAAATAGGGGTCTTTCTTGTTATAGTTGCATACTATGGTAAAGTATTCGCAAACGAAATCCGTATTGGTTCCTCTGACTTGTCGGATTTGTTTCACGGTTATTTGGTTCTTTTCAGCCGTGTTTTTGGACAGGTTGCAATAGTCCAACATGGGTGCTAGCTTTTGTGCCTGCAAGTTATTTATGGCCAAAATCAATACGATGTTTAATAGAAACATTTTAATTGTTTGCATAGTATTAGAATTATTATGATTAAGTCAAGTCCAAGAAGGAAGGGGCGACAAACAGCCACCCCTTCCGCAGTTATCGAGTCATCAGATGGAAGCAATCATACGCCAGAGGATTCCCCATAATCCATTTGGGTTATAGTAAGAGGCATTGCAGATTGGTTGATGTCCTTCTGGAGCCGTTGAAACGCAGTCAGAGCAGTAATAATCGCCATGACCGCCTGTTGGAGCACAAGTACCTTGTTGGCAGAATTGCTTTTCACAACGTACACACCATGAAGGCGGCAACATATCTGGAGTCGGGTTGTCGTTGACTTCAACTTCGCCGTTTGTGAAAGTAACCAAAGCCTTACTTTGGTTGGCCTTTCTAGTTTGCACCGAGAAGTTACCAGTCTTCATGTCATTGGTCATGTAGTAGTAGTTCATGATTTCCTCTACATACTCACCAATAAAGGCAACACTGTAAGCCTTTTCCTCGTTGGCATCGATATAGTCGATGGTAAGAAAGTAAGGATGATCAGCAGTTGGTTCGGTGATTCTGTAGGATTCGATGACGATGTTTTCATCACCTCTTTCTGCGGTCTGATTGAAACGCGCTTGGATTTCGTCAATACTGACGGTGCTGACGATGTTGCCGGACGCATCACGCATGGCGATAGGAGTTCTGTCGCCGTGCTGAGGTTGGATATCGGCCTCTTGCTTCTTGCAGGACGCAAAGGCGAGGGTACCAATAACCAGGGCTAAAAACAAATTTTTGATTTTCATTTTAATTCAAATTTAGCGTTAATACTTAGTTATTTGTGCCATCTATAAGCCACTGGCGTTGCCGAAGTTGTCTATTTGTTCCTTGTAAGCTGACAACCTCTGTTTTCAAGTCTTACAAGACAAAAATACTGATTTTGTTTCATTCCTCCTTTCTTTTATGGTTTGTTATTTTATTGCTTTCACTGGTCTTACATAGTAGCTTTCAAACTTATGTGATGCCTGAATCCGCCCTTCTTTTATGGACACGATATAGGCATTAAAGTGCTTGCTTTGTTCGCCTGAATTATCTTCTGTTGAAGACCAATACCAAACCTTATCGAAGCCTTCTCCATCACAAGCTCGTAATGCATTTGTAATCACGGCTTTATTGTAGTATATTTCCATTAGTTCCTTTACTGAGGGCAAATGCCAATTGACAATTCCTTCGCTGAAATTCACCGCCATTTCCATTGCTGGAGCTTTTGCGCCAGTTCTAACCTCAAATGTTTGTAGCATGGCGGTATTGGCCGCACCATCATACTGATCGATGGATGTAGATACTCCTGTTGATACCAACGAATCACACCAAATGTTTTTCTTTGCATCACAGAGGCTTACGATATATGCCTTATCTTCAGTGTCAAGGGTATCATTGACCCAGAAAATAACGCCAGCAGCATTATTATGGCCCTCCATTTTGTATGTCTCCGGATCGATTACTGAGCCATCAGAACAATATATATTGCCGACTTTTAATGTTCTGTCAGCCACAATGGTGTGTTTAGTACATCCTGTGGCCAATAGTATTATTAAAGTCATGAATAGTAGATTTTTTGTATTCATGGTTTTTCCTTTCCGTTTTGGTTACTGGTTAGTTTAATGGGATCTTGATGCCGACAAGGAGGCCATTCTTAAAGTGGTCTCTTGTCAAAAAACAAAAGTCATTCTTTTGTATCAGGCATAATTGAACCCTGTTTTTTAAAGTGTAGGATAATTCAAAGCCGACTTCGACACTCATGTAGAAAGTATAGTCGTCTTTTTTGCAATAATCAGCCCCTAAATCAAAGCCCAACCTTGCTTTGAGATTAGCGTTACGCCACCTTATAAGTTCGTATTTATAGGCCACGCCGATAGCAACGGTTTGGTAGTCCCAGAAGGTTTCTTCACAAAAGAACGTATGGTCGTTTTCGCAATACCTGAAAGTATTGCAGAAATCCAAGTACACATTCCAAGAATGGAAGTATCTGCTTTCAAATTCCAGTTCCAGAACGCCATTAAAGCCTTTTTGGTAAAATGCTCCAAATTGAGGATTGAGCATGATGCCACCCTCTCCAGCTTGTACAATGATTGTGAGGGAAAAAATAGTCACAAAAGTTAGTAGTATTTTTTTCATAGTCATTCAATTATAAAATTGTCGGCTTTCAGTACATCGGCATAACTGATACGGAGAATGATGGTTCTGCCAGAGATTTGTTTCTCCGAAATCTCAATGGTGAATACCTTGTCTTCGGGGAAAGTGAATTTCTCAAAGACAAAGATATTACGGTAATTTCTCTTGAAGGAAATGTCACCTAGGTAGGTAATAATAGGTTTGATTTCAACACTTTGAAGATTGGTTGCCTTGGTCATCCTCTTGTCTTCCACTTTGAAACGGATTTGGTCAATGTCAAATTGAATGTTGGACCTATTCTTCAGGGATAAGTCGATAAAGAAATATTTGTCAACGGTATAGATGTTATTCAGTGTGACTTTCAGCCTTTTAGATACCGTCGAAACATCATAGTACCGTTTTTTCTGCACAAACATCTTACTGGCATAGTCGTACATGTCAGCTTTGGTTAGTACCTTTTCAGGATCCATGAGGCTTCGCAATTCGGAATATTGGATGTTGTGCCTGGTATAGACTTTATCCAGCTCGTCTGTGTAAACCAACATGTACTGGACAAAATATCTTTCAGTGACAATAGTTACAATGCCGTTTGCACCTTCCTCGATGGGTTTAAGGCGTAGTACGTTGCCAACTGGAATGTCGCCGACAATCTTGTTGTTAGAAATGTCAACATAGGAGATTTCTTCCAAAGCAATGAAATGCGTTGAAACATCCTTGTTGATGTACATTACTTTGAGTTCTTCCATATCATCCTGTTCTTGTTTGAGGATGACAGGTTGATTCTGATTTTGAGCCATCAGGTTAATCGTAACGATGGCCAGTAGTGCGGTTATGAAATACTTTTTCATTGTTATTTAGTTTGATTATTGTTCGTCTTTGTTGACCAAATAGACCTGTGTGGCATATTTCAGTTTGGCCTTATTTTGGCGAATGTTCTTGCTGATGGCCTGTGTACTTGATTGATACAAGTCTTGAAGCAACTTATAAGTAAACTGCGTTACTCCAGTACCTCCGGCATTAACGGTTATGTTCTGGTTAGAAGCTTTACTACCAGTTTCTTTGGTATAATCTCTGAAAGCCGATTCGGGAATGTAAAAACCTTCCATACCATCAATGTCATAGACACTCAGATTGACCTTGGTAGGGGCGCCATTTAACATAATAGAGGTTATATTGATTAATACTCTTTGAGCCGTAAAGCCACTGACGATGCCATATAGATATTCTCCAGGTTGTATTTTAAATTCTCCGATTGTTGCTTCTTCAAGAAGTCGGATACGTACCCTTGAACCTTGTACGACTTTCAGACCTTCATCAAGAATTGCAGAGATACCAAGGTTGTAATCATAGTTGCCAACGGTATTGAAATAAGCATTGTTTACTTCTTTTGACCGTTTGACTTCTGCAACTTGTTCCTGATACCTATTAGTCTGTTGTTCTGGGTTTTCTATCATTTCTGCCGTGGTTTCTTCAACCTCTTTTTTGGCATTTTGACCAACCTTGATAGTCCTTGCTTCGGTGATGGAATCAAGCCTTCTCATTTGTTCCTCGATTTTTCTTCTTTGGATTTCCTCTGGCGATAATTGTTCACCATCTGGATTTTGCTGTGTGAATGGGTCATTTGTTACAGAAGGTGCCTGTGAGATGGTAGGATTTTCTTTTGTGAAGTCTTGACTTCTGTATCTGTCAATACCTTGCCTTAATTCTTCGGCTCTGATAGCATTTACCTGGTTGATGCTGTCGATGGCACGCATTTCCTCTGTGGTGTAAAGAGAAGATGAATTTTGAACCATTTCATCTTGAATGACCTCGGTTTCAACATTTTGAATTCCCGTAAAATCACCTTCTCTTTTCAATCGATTTTTGAGTGCTTCCAATTTGCCGCCAGCGGTGCTGTTAGATGAAACTGGTGTCGAAGTAGGATCCTGAAGTTGTGCATTAAGTTCTTCCACCTCGACTAAGTTAGAAGGCTCCCTCGTTGGTTTGAATTGATTTATCATATAGGCTATGAAAATCAGGAACGGTAGTGCAATGAGAGGCAGCACATATTTCTTTTGAAGAAAGTTAATCTTATTCATAAGTGCCTTGTTCTATTAGGATGTTGTACAATTCATAAACACGCAGACTATCTTGTGCGGTCAAGGTTTCTTTACCCATTAGGGTTTCAATTTCTTTTTCGTACTCACGAAGCGTTTGATAGTCAAGAACTTTTAATCGGATTTCCGTGGATTTTTGGCTTTTTTCGTGTCGTAGGCTATCATGGACAATGGATAAGTTTTCTCTAGCTGCTTTGGATTTGCTTATGCTTGTTACTGTGAAGATGACCGAAACGACTACCGAGCAAAACAGGAATGAAATGGTAATCACGAACAGTTTCTTCCTGTTGTTGGATGCCCAGTCAACGAGCCAGTTTGACATTGACTTTGCTTTGTCGGCGATTTTATGGCTTTCGCCGATTTTGTCAATTCTTTCTTGGATTTTATCTTTGATTCTCATGATTAGATGGTTTTTTTGACTGTATACTCAAGATCTCTGTTCAATTCAGTGCGCCACTTGGTAATAATCAATCCGTGTGGGTTGTTGTCCGAACGCATACTTGTTTGGAAATATCCCGAAGTGATAAGTTGTCTTTTCAGGATGGAAGTAGGTCTTTCGATTCTTTGCACTCCATAGTAAGTAAAGCCTTGTGTTTCATTGTCAATGACAATGGAATCTGTCATGATGGTAAGAATGGCGGAACTTGACAAAATGGAGCTGTAGAACCCTTGTTCGTTCAAAGTGTTGTATTGTTTCAATGCCGATTCATCAGCTAGGTACATTGCTTTTTCAATGTTTCTGTGCATGTACTTGTCATCAGGCGGCAAGGTGAAGAAAAGCTGGTGAAACAACTCGATATGTGCCTTGGCTTCGATTTCAAGATTCAACTCAACATCTGATTGTGAAGCTGTCAATGGCGTGGCGCCGTCAAGAATGTAGATTTTCTTTCTTTCAATCATGGCTGACTTATGGGCGTATGACAACACCATGCCAACGATGATTAGGCTTACCAGAAAGCTTCCGATAGAAACGATTCCGGCAAGTTTGATTTTGTTTTCTAGGTTTTTAATCATCATAACTGTTCAAATTGAAGTGTTATGCAATAGCTGCCGCAACCGCTTTTGCCCCTGCTGCCACATTGCGTTTGCTGCTGGAAGCTGCTTGTGAAGTGCCTGATGACGGAACTATCCATTCTGCTACTTTTGGTATCAAAAGCAAGCTGATGGCACTTACAATCAATGCGGGGATAAAGTTGTTATGGAAACCAGAGGCGAAACAGGTAAACAATGTAAAGGCCTCGTCTTCGAGGTTGGCCTGTGTAAGTACGTCAATATCATCCTCAATACCATACTGGATAATGGCCATACTTACGGCCAAGTCGATGTATGCAATAAATCCGTACAAACTGACCGTGATATACTTAGACAACCATGAACTCCATGCGTCTCTCCAACTTGGTAATAGGCTGAATGCAAAAGCAAGCGGTCCAGTTATGGCAAGTACAGACTTAAAGAAAATCATGCCTAAAAACATGATTAGGTAAACTATGGCTTGCCAGAGGGTTATGATAATTGTTTCAAAGACATTGAAAAGTATTTGCCTGATTTTACCGACTACATAGATGCCCAAATTCTGGATTTTATCTACTATGCCATCAAGACGAATACCAAGCCTATGAACCTCTTCATCTGTCGATAATGCTTCAGCTTCTTCGGACTCTGCCGATTGTTTTACGATTTTCATGGTGATACTGTCAGCTACAGCTGCCCTGGTTCTTTGCAACTGATTGACGGTTTGGATTTGGTTTTCAAAGATTTCCTTGCCTGCTTGTGTCAAAGCGTTGCAAGGTGCATCTATTACGCCCAAGAAGGGTACCCATAGCATGATGACCAAACCGATTAGGAAAGGCCTCAGAATGGTATTTACCTTTAGCTCTGTTTCGCCCATCATCATTTTGTAGCTCTCAATGCCGAGAAAGATAAGGGCGAAAGTTCCGGCAAGGACTGTTGAGATTCCGATGAAGGAGCCAAATAGTTCACTGATGGTATTACCCAGACCTTCAATCAGATACAGCATAGAATTGTCTATAAATTCGTACATGGCAATTAGGTTTTAGTTATTGTGTCTGTTGATTATTTCGTTTGCTCTAATAAGCTTTTGAACCACCGCGATTAGTTTTACAAAATCCTTTTCTGTTTTTTGGTATGCTTCTCTTTTTTCGGCTGATTCGGCGGTTGATAGGTTTAATGTGTGTATGTCGCTGATTAGGGTTTTATACCTGTCATCAAGGATGGCACTATTGTATTCACAATCGGGCGCACCGCTGTACCTATATATGTCAATGGCATTTCTACATGTTCGTTTCAATGTGTCGAGTGTGTTGTATTCCATGAGGTATGCTACATCGACCATTTGATCCAAAAAGATGTCTGTCTTTTTGCTGGCTATTGTATCTGTGCTGGTCTTTTCCTTTTCCTTATAGTTTGCTTTAAAGGACTCGAACATGTCCAAAGGAATCCATTGTGTGGCGTTGTTGTTATAGTCTCTTTGATACCTTCTATACCATAGATTGTACCACCACTCAGGATGATGTTCCCAAGCACCAACATGGTAATGACTTTGGATTTGATAGATATAGGATGAATCTACCACCTCCCGTTGTGCGTATATCTCGAATTTACCCACAAACACAAATAGTAATATAAGTAGTGCTTTTTTCATGTGTTCTAAAAATGGAAGTTGTTGATGATTCTTTGGGCTAATTGAGTGTTTTGCCGGTGATAGTAATCTACCATGGGGAAATACTCTCTTATCATTTCTTTCAACCAGCCTTGTTTTAAGGCCATAGTCATCTGATGTCGTATGGTGTAAACCATTCCTTGTATAATATATAATTCGGTAAGCACATGATTGATTAATGAAGTTCTTTGCACTCCATTCATTAAGTTTACCCTGCCTCCCGTGATGGACAAAACCAGGTAATCTTTCAATCCGACTAGCCTATCTATCAAGGCCGCTTCGGTTCTGTTGGCAATCAGAATGAGTTCAGGATGACCGACAACCAAAGTGTCGATGGCAATCACGTCATCTGTTATTCTGGTAATGATGTTCCAGGCATACACTAAAGAATGTGCGTTCTGAATGGCGGTGTTGACTTCGGTTAATCCTCTGTAGATTTCCGTTTGGATGGCTGCTATTTTTTCGACTTTTGCCTTAACACTGTCTTGTAGATTCATCATCTTAAATTCTGATTCTTTCATTTCAGTGATATAGCCGTATTGTTCTTCGTGATACACCACATCGGCTTCAATGGCAGCATAGTCTACAACCTCTTCTGCCTCTCTAACCTGTGCTTGCAGCTTCATAGAGAAGCTCAGTAGTATTACTATTATTAATAAGGTGTTTTTCATAGTATTAGTTTTTATTGGTTTGTACTTTCTTGATATAGGGGTATAAAGAATCAGGATATTCATGTTCAAGTTCCTTGAACAAGTTCTTTGGAAGATTCTTTAAGGTTTCAAACACCAATCTTACCCATTCGCCCTGTCCTATTTTTGACAGTCTCATATCGGCAATGAATGTTTCGAGCGACTTGCGATAGTCACCATAGACCATTTGGTAAAATGACATGGCATCCTTTTCAATCCTTTCAGTGGTGAAAGTAAAGTATTCATAAGGTGACACTTCAACACCATACACCTGGCCTTCAGAACCCCTTTTGATATAGACCTCGTTGAAACGGCTTCTTCCATCTTTATTAGGTAACTTGTTGATGGTGAAGATTTTCTTTTGTTCGACTTCGTTCAACGAAAGAAGGTCTGCAATTTCCTCATAGTTATCCCTAAATTTGGTTTGGTCCAAAAGGCAAACTATATCGGAATTGTTGATGATGGAGTTCTTCACCGTAGCATTGGAGATAATATCTTCGAGTTCCTGAGTCACCACCATGGCCATACCCCAAAATTTGCGGACGGTTTTGTAGAGATACAGGATGTAGTTGGCCATTGTTGGTGAAGCAATGGCTTTCCAAGCCTCTTCAATAATCAAAGCCTTTCGGTTTCTCTTCAACCTCATTTTCTGCAAAAAGACATCCATAATGATAAGTGTTACAATGGGGAAAAGCACCTTGTTTTCCTTGATGGAGTCGATTTCAAAGACGATAAATTTCTCCTCAAACAAAGTGCTGTCAAATTCATCATTCAGGATTTTCTCATACTTGCCGCCCTTATAGAATTTGTTCAACACAAAACGGAAGTCATCAATATTGAACTGAATCCTATCCTTTTCGACGGATTGCTGAATGGCTTTCAATGCAAACTCAAAGAAACTGTTGAAACTAAGGCTTTCTACCACAAGATGGTTTTCCTTTCGGTCTCTTTCGGTGTTGTAGATTTCATAATCGATTGCCTTTTCAAGATCCTCTCTCGTTTGCAAGTTGGCAGGGTGTTTTTCTTCACCCTCCCATTTTTTGGTCATTGTGTTTCGGATGTTGTCTTTCTCATTGTCTGAAAGCGCGACATTTTGAGGATTCCAATAGGTATTATAATATAAGGTGACAATATTGGTCATCAGGGTATCTTCCACCTGATTCACTTCTCCATCGGAGCCTTTCCAAAGCATGATGATTAAAGATTTGAGGAAGTCAATTTTTTCCTCGTTAAACTCCTCTTTCGTGATACGGAAAGGATTCATCGTGATAGGGTTCTCTTCGGTATAAGTGATATATTTACCGTGATAATAGTTGCACAAACCGATATAACTATGGCCGGTATCGACCAACACAATATCAGTATCGGCCAATACCCATTGCCGTACCTTTGAGTTCACATAGAAAGATTTGCCGGATCCGGATGGACCGAGAACGAAAAAATTACTGTTATTGGTAAGCTTCTCTTCGCCTTCCTTACCTGACACATCTATTCCGATGGGCAATCCCCGCCTGTCAGTGAAGTATGTCAAGAATGGACTTTTTTCTGTCCTTTGTGGCCGCTCCTTATACAATAGGCATACTGCCGTGTCAGAGGTGGTCAGGAATTTGTCGTAATCCTTGAAGGTGGTCGAATTCCCAGGTGTGGAACAGGTAAACAGTTCAAGTTGGTTGTAGCATTGTTTTGAGGTGATGATGCCATTGTCGAACATGGAACCCTCGATGAAGTTGACCGCTTTGCTCAAATCGGTTTCGCTATCACTCATGATGATGACATTGTAATTGGTGTAAACAAGATATTGGCCGTCTCTGGCAATGTCCTTCATCACATTGTCAATGTCGTCAACACTCATTTGGTTGGCAGGGTCGGGCATGGAGCTGTGCCTTTTCTTTTTCGCTTCAAGCTTGGCCAATTCGGCCGATTGGTCAGGAATGGTGATGACTTGGTTATATATGATGGTATCAGTGTTGGGCACTTCGTTCAAGAAAGCCATGATGTCGACAGGATAGCCCTTGCCAATGGCCACATTTTTGAACGGCCTGATTGTAGGTGGGAAATTGATTTCGTCAATATCCACCAATGAAATACTTTGTATGGTCTTTTGGCCGACTTTGATGAACTCATCTTTTACATTGAAATTGTTGAGTTTGGTGACTTCATCTTTGAAGTTAAGGGTGAGATACTTTCTTAAATAGTCGTCTATTTCCCTTTCGTCAAGCAATCTTGCCTTCAGCTTCTTGTTGTGTAACAAGTCCAAGACCTTGACCACGTTCTTCAGGAAAATGTCGAATTTCTTTTTGTCGTAGGCAAACATTCTGCCTTTCGGCAGTTCGTTTGTGATGACAAGATAGGTTTCGACATCGGTGTAGGTCCTTCCGATAAAGTGGTTGAAATAGTTATAAGACAGAAAGTCCGTTTCCTTGTTATCGATTTCATACCTTTTCTTGCTGAAAATGTCCTGCTTTTGGATGCAGTAATCCTTTCCCAGCATCTTGATGATGTTCACGAACAATTCGTGGAAGTTGTAGTATGCCTCTATATCGGCAGCGTATTCTATGACCGGGTTCTCACATTTGATGACAACCGAGTAGTCACCGATTAAATTGTACATAATTGAAATGTCATCAAGGGTCTCAATTCCGGTGATTGGGGTTTGAAATCGCCTTTTTTTGTCTTTCATATCGTTTATGTTCTATCGAACTTTGCTATTTTACAGTTAGTTATGATGTATATTCCTTTACTTTTGTCTTTACTGTGTAGTCCCTTTTTCTGTTTTGTGGCGATGTAAAACAAACCACCAACCATACCCCCGATAAACACAACGGCACCGACCAACATCGATACAGTCACCACTATGATGATGCCGAGAACCAAAGACCCCACAAGGATTCCGATGCCCCAATAGATGTATTTACCCTTGAAGGCTTTGAATACAAGGGGTCTTTGCAACCCCTTGTAAACATTGTAGATAGGTTCTGAAGCCATTAGCCGAGACCGAAAAATGCCTTCACTACCAGTGCGCCAACCACAAGGAAGACGCAAGAACCCAACCAGGCCATGAGGCTCTTGGTGACATCCTGGTCGCCGTTCTGCCACTTTGAGAAGACCCTAATGGCACCGACAAGGCCGACGATACCGCCAATAACCATGACGATGTTACACACAGGATCCACATACGTGCGGAGACTGGTTTCAGCGGTGGTCAAACCAGTAACACCAGCACCAGGGTTCTGAGCCATGACGCTGTTCAACATGCCATAACCTGCTCCGATGGCAAGAACGGCTTGCATTCTCTTGTTTCTTGCGAAACGCGCTGCCTTAGCAGCCAACTTCTTTCTGAAATTCATTTGTTTGAAGTTTTAGTTAATAAATGGGTTAAAAATTGACACCAGCGAACATCTGCTTGCTTTCGCCGGAGAGTTGTTTGCCTATTTCGGATAGAAAACTGTTCACGGAAATGCCTTGGTCCTCTACGGTGCCGTTGATGATGTTGGTCTCTTCAGCACTCATCTCGATTTCTCTTCCCCCCAGAGAACCGTCTTCTGAAAAACTCTCGTCATAGGCAATGTCTTCGACCGAAATCTTTTTCGGTTGTTCGTCATCCTCGATGACAAACTCATCGCCTTCCTTGTTTTCCTCCACGTCGGTTTTCTTCAGGAAACCATCATAGAGGATGTTCACTGCGTAATACACCACGTAAATGATGGCCACGATAAGAATAAATTTGCTCATTTTTATCAAAATTTATAGTTTCACAAAACGACCGATTAATGAAACTAAAATTTGTCCACGGATTTTCTGTACTTTTGCAAAGTAAAAACCTTTATCCCTTGATAGTTTCACTTTTGATGAGTTTATAAAACTATTGGCTATGAATGTAGGATATGCTCGTGTCAGTTCGACGAACCAAAACATCGATCTACAAATTAATGCCCTCAACAAGTATGGGGTCGATAAGATTTTCATGGAAAAACAGTCTGCCGTCAAGTACAGACCAGAGCTTGACAGCCTGCTTGAATATGTCCGTGCCGGTGATACAGTTGTCGTCTGGAAACTGGACCGTATCGCCCGTAGTCTCCGACACCTTATCAATATTGTAGAGACCCTGAAATCGAAAGAGGTCAACTTCGTTTCTATCACAGAATCAATAGATACCACTACCTCACTCGGCAAGTTCTTCCTCCAAATCAACGGTGCTTTCGCTGAACTGGAACGCAACTTGATTATCGAAAGAACCAAAGCCGGATTACAAGCTGCTCGGGAGAAGGGAAACATCGGTGGTCGCAAGCCAGGCCTCTCCCCCGATGCCATCAAAAAAGCCAAGGCCGCCAAGAAACTTTACCTCGATCCTGACACCACTTATACGGTCGATGAAATCTGCTCGACACTCCATATTGGCAGCAAAGCGACACTTTACCGTTACCTCAGATACCTAAAAGTGGAGTTGAAAGGTAAATAGTCATAGTTTCGCTATGCCATAAAAAATGAAACCCATTTTTGCCTTTTTTTTACTTTAAGATGGCTTTCCTATGCTTTTTTCCCTAATTTTGCAGCCTGCATATTAATAGGGATATATATTAATAAGGTGGTTGTCACACTCCCTTGATTCTCTTGACAACTCATGGTATTAAGGTAGTAACTTTGTTTGCACTCGACAGCCACCTTTTTCTTTTTCCCTGACGTAAATGTTTTCCAATTGCTGGGGTTCCAGACAGATGTAGCAATCCGCCTGCACACCATTCTACGACAGGCTCCGATGGCGATGCCGTCATCTTCCTCCAACAGTCTTCCACCCGAAACCTTGTCCGGCTGCATGACCACATACCCAAGCCATGCAGCGTCCATCCGCTATATGGATATGGCGGATTACCGACTGCCGTCACTCAAAATTTGTCAGTCCATTTTGCTTCAGGCTGAATGGACAGAAAACTTTGGTTTTGTTGCGTAACCACCAAACCCATTTCGCGGCACGGAGCGGATTTCTTTGTTCAGGCCATTCGATGGCCATTGACATCTCCACCTGATAAATCAAAGCATCAGGTGACCACCTAAACACACTATAGGACGCAAGAAGAAATCTGTTTTAACCATAGGGGAAGGCATCAAAAAAAACGAAAAAAAAGATATTTTTTCGCTTTTTTGTATTTCTAATTCAATGCTTTTTCGTATCTTTGTAGTGCAAACAACAAAGTTACTAACTATTTAATACCTAATCCTATGGAAACAATTTGGGGAGAAATCCAAACTTCACATCATTTGGCCGATGGTGTTGTTGATGTCTGCACTGCAAGCCACGGCGGTATTATCGTTGATAAATACGTTGCCAAAAACTTTCTATCCACAGAAGCCAAACAAGTGGCTACTTACGAAAATGGCCATTATTATTTTGAGGAAGATTGCGATTGGGCGGTTTTCGCCTTTGAAAACCCTACAATAGTACCTCAAAACTGGCTGCAATACATTGAGGACTGCCTCAATAGATGGAACCAAGGTTATATCGATGACGCAAAAAGAAACGGCAACTATGAAAAGCGGTTGCTAAAACTGCATGAAATCATGGGTTTGCCTACGCCTGTTCAAACTGCATTGTTCAACTAAAAACTTATTCGCCATGATTATTCGAGTTACTTTTTGCGTGGAGGTCAATGTCCGTCCAGGCTTCTTTGACAAGCAGAGAATTGAAACCCGCTCCATTGATGGTGAATTTGAGTCCATCGACGAAGCTTTTGAAGCCGCCTGCAATGCAGGGGCTATCCCTGACAGACTTATGAATTACCAGTACGACTGACAGAGGGGCGGCCAATCGGTCGCCTCACTTTTTCTATTCGGTGGCCGGGCAGCGGTGAATCCGCTGTCCGGCAACATCAGGCACGACGGCAAGTACAGGCGGTCGTGTCACTATAATAAAACACCAAGACATCAGGAAGGGGGCTGAAACCATTACGGTCCCAGATACAAGTAATTGGGACTGTAACCGTTCCATCCCCCATAAAACGTATTGTGGCTGTGTCTCAATTACTGCGTTCTGTCAGTAGTAGAGGCACGGCCACAAGGAAGCAAACGGCAAAGTCGCGACCGTTTGCACAACACAAATACACATCAGACCTCAGAAAGAGCTATTTCAATAACAGCAGGGAAAACGATTTTTCTATCCTTATACAAACGAAAAAAAAGTTGAAAAAAGTGATATTTTTTTGCTTTTTTGTATTGCTAATTCAAATATTTTGCTTATCTTTGTAGTGCAAACAAACAAAGTTACTAACCTATAAATATTTGAGTTATGAGTACAAACCATCCGACAATCAAGACTGATGTCTACGAAATCATCAACAACAAGATTTGCGCCCTTATGGAGCAAGGTCAAATCCCGTGGAAAATGTGCTGGTCGAGGGGGAAAACCCATTTGGCCGTAAGTCATACCACTGGCAAGGAATATTCATTTTTGAATAACTTGCTTATTGCCGCCGATGATGGGGAATGGCCACACGGTGAATATCTGACTTTCAAACAAGCCCTTGCCGAAGGCGGCAGCGTCAAGCCTGGTGCAAAAGGTCATTTCATTACTTTCTGGACTTTCCCAGAGAAGAAGGAAATCCAAGAGGACGGAACGGAAAAGATTGTAAAAAGCGACCGCCCGATGTTGCGTTATTACTATGTTTTCGAGGTGTCACAATGTACGGGCATTAAAAGGAAGTACCCGAACACCCAGCCCGAAGTCAAAGAAGATGTCAACCCCATCGAGGCAGCCGAGGAAGTGATTAAGAACTACTACAACCGCGAAGGCATTAAACTGAATATCTGCGTAAGCAACAAGGCATATTTCAGACCTTCGACTGATGAGGTGGTTTGCCCCTTGATGGGTCAGTTTGACAACGAGGCGGAATATTATTCTACTTTATTCCATGAGACCACACACAGCACAGGCGTAGAAAACCGCTTGAACCGTTTCAAGAAGGACGACCACGACCCATTCGGAAGTGAAAGCTATAGCAAAGAGGAACTTGTGGCCGAAATGGGTGCAGCCTATTGCCTTGGCCGTTTGGGTATCGAAAACGATTTCACCGTAAAGAACTCCGCTGCTTATCTGCAAAACTGGCTGGAGGCTTTGAGAAACGACAAACACCTTTTTGTTTGCGCTTGCAGCCGTGCCGAGGAGGCAGTCAAGTTCATTTTCGACAATGTGAGGCCTGAGAGGAAATGAAATGCTCAATGAGGGTGACTTTTATTAAACCTTAATTCCGCAACACT
This sequence comes from uncultured Bacteroidales bacterium, assembly GCA_946405575.1. Taxonomy (GTDB): domain Bacteria; phylum Bacteroidota; class Bacteroidia; order Bacteroidales; family F082; genus Limimorpha. The sequence goes on from CAMJHP010000002.1 coordinate 127,825, forward strand.
TTGATTTAACTTTATTTATAAGTTCCTGAGCAAC